>JAPKDO010000200.1 GCA_028822535.1 Acidimicrobiales bacterium | reverse complement strand
GCCGTCCATCGCCTTGGCCACGTCGGACTTGGGCAGCGCGAGCTCGGCGACGGCGAGGTCAGCGAGCTCGGCCACGGTGTCGAGTTCGGCAGAGTCCGCGGGCCGTGCCTCGACCTCCATACGTCGCCTCAGCGCTTCTGCAGTTGCGTGATCTTGTTCAGGATGGTCTTGCGCGCACGCGTCGCAGACTCGTACGCCCGCAGCGCGTCGAGGTCGGTCGGGGCGAGTCCACGGAGCCGGCTCACGACCTGACTGGCCGAGAGGCTGTCGTAGTCGGCGATACCGAGTGACGCCACCGATGGGGCCGCGGCCCCCGACTTCGCGGCAGCGGCCTTCTTCGTGGCGGCCTTCTTGGCGGGGGCCTTCTTGGTGGCGGCCTTCTTGGCGGGGGCCTTCTTGGCGGCGGGCGCCGGCTTCGCCGTGGCTGCCGTCTCGGCAGCCGGCGTGTCGTCGTCAGTCGTGGTCGTGGGCGTCGCTCTCGCCTTCGCCGACGGGCTCTGGGGCACGAGGCCGGCGGCAGCGAGGGTGTCGCGCAGTTGGCCCCCGGCCTTGCCCACGCGCTTCTCGGCCTCGGACTGGCCCATCTGTACGGCCATCTGTCCCATCATGCGAGCGACTTGAACCTGTGTCCGCCCCTTCTCCACCAGCTTGGGAAACAGGGCCGGGCCGTCGAAGAGGAGTCCGATGGGGGCATAGACGAAGGTGTCCATGGCCTGGTCGACTGCCTGTTCCAGGGGGTTCTTGTCGTCGCTCATCGCCACCGATGATGGCGCACCGCGCGTGGTTCGTACCAGTTGGGCGCCCGAACCCCGGGGTCGGGCGGTCAGCCCTCGGTGTGCACGACGAGGACGTCGGCCGGCGCATGGTGCAAGACGGTGCTGGCCACGCTTCCGAGGATGAAGTGGGCCGAGTTCGTCAATCCCACCGATCCCACGACGATGAGATCGGCGCCGAACGTCTCGGCGGTGTCGATCAGCATCTCGGCGGGCGCTCCGGACACCGCTTGCACGACGACGTCTTCGGCGCCGGTGTCGCGGGCCAGTTCGCGGGCCGCTCGTGCGTGGCTCTCGGCGGCGTTGCTGTCGGTGAGCATCCACCGTACGTCGTCGGGGATCGACTCGTCGGCGTCGCCGTCGTGGCGCTCGAACGCCGTCGTGACGACCAGACGTGCTCCGTCTGCGGCAGCGAGTTCGGCAGCGCGTCGTACCGCAGCCGTCGCCGTCGGCGATCCATCGGTCCCGACCACGATCGTTCGGTAGGTCATGGTTTCTCTCCCCAGTCAGCGGTGATCATCGCACTCAGACGCAGTCCACGCAGAGATCTGTCTCGCCGTCGGCGACTTGTGCACTCGGCTTGAGGATGAAACAGGACTGGCAGAGGAATTCGTCCGAGCGGCGGGGCTGGATCTTGCCCGGCGTCTCCGGGCGTCCGGCCTGGGCGTCGATCTCCTCTTCGTCCTCCTCCTCGTCATCGGACGCGAGACGATCCTTCAGGATCTCGTCGAGGTCAGCCTCGACATCGTCGGGGTCTTCGTCTTCGTCGTCGTCCTCGTCGTCGTCCGACTTGCCGCGGGCGTTTGCAGCCCCGTCGTCCTCGTCGTCGTCGTCGTCGTCGTCGTCAGCGTCGTCGTCGCCGTCCGCGAGTTCGTCGCCCTCGAGGTCTTCGTCGAACTCCTCGTCGAGATCGTCGTCTTCGAGGTCCTCGTCGAGGTCCTCGTCGAGCGATTCTTCTTCGTCGATCGGTGCTTCTTCGTCAGCCATGGTTCTCCAACCGATTCCGTCGGTCGCGGCGGATCATAGACACATCGAGCCACACGGGAGTGGCTGGTTGCGGGAACCTAGCGCCAGGTCGTCCGGATTCCACATCTGTGGCGGCTCAGCCTTCCGGATCCGACGTCGCCGGTTCGCCCGCCTCCGGGTCCGCGGTCGTCGAGTCGGGAGCCGTCGAGTCTGGGGCGGAGGTCCGCGACGGGTCGTCGAGCCCACCCGCCGTCGCGATGTCGAGCACGTTGTCGACGAGCCATTCGCCGTCGACCAGGTTGAGTTCGAGTTGCATGTAGCGGTCGGCCTCGGAACGGACCCCGGCCTCACCGCTCACGTCGCGGTCGTAGATCACGACCACCGACGCCGTACCGCTGTCGACGTCGCCGACGAAGATCTCGGTCACCTGGGTCTGGGCGTCCAGTTCGGACTCCCCGATCAATCGGCGGAGCCCTTCCTCGACGTCTTCGACCTCGCCGGCGAACCCACCGGTCGAAAGTGACAGGACATCGGCCTTCCAGTCGTCGAGCGCATCGTGTTCGAAGGTGAGGAAGCGTTCCGCGAACCGCCCGGCAGCGAAGCGCGCATCGTCGGCTCTGTCGCCGTCGCTGCTTCCTCCCGCCAGCGCGACCACTGCGAGGATCCCGAGCGCACCGGCGACCAGGACCGCAGCGATGAATGCGCCGGCCGGAACCGTCCGTGGCGCTGACGACCCGATGGATTCTTCCGCGGGTCCGTCTGGCGTGTCGTCGCTCTCGCTCACTGATCGACCGAGCGGCGGGCCATCAACAAGAAGCCCCCGCCCGCGAGCAGGACCAGCACGATGACGTACATCGGCTCGCCACCGGTGGCCGGGAGGTTCGGGCCCGCAGTGACCGCTCCGCCACCGAGCCCGCCCGTGGACTCGAACCGGACGTCTCCTGACGACAGCGTCGACACACACGCCGGGACCTCGGGGACCGACGGCAGGTTGGTCGGCGGGACGTACTGCGTCGCCGGGTTCTCGGGATCGACGACGAGGTGCACCCGCACCCACACGCCGCCGGGTTCGGTGTCCTTCGTCATGAACACGTACCCGAGGCCGACGTCTGCGAAGTCCAGGACGTGTTCCAGGTTGCCGAGGTTGGCGTCCGTCGTCGTGAGATCGATGACGTCGTCGAGGTCGGACAGGACGCAGTCGAGATCCTGTTTGATGTCGCTGACGAGATCGGCGGTCTGACCGAGCAGTTCCGTGCCGCGGTCCAGCAACACGTTGGTGTCCGGTTCGATGTTCCGGAGCGTCTCGGCGACGTCGGCGAGGTTCGAGATGGCCGACGAGAGCGACCCTCGTTTCTCCGTGACGGTGCGTGTGAGGCGGGTGCTGTTCGCACTCAGCGAATCGAGCAATTCGGCCTTGTCGACGAAGGTCTGGACGAGAGCGTCCGAGCTCACCGTGAGGTCGCGGAGCGTGTCCGAGCGCCCGTCGAGGGCCACCGCCAGCTCGTGGATGAGCGTGCGGGTCTGCTCCGGATCGACGGAGGCGAGCACGTTCGACGCGGTTCGGAGCAGCTCGGAGAACTCGAGGGGCACCGACGTCAGCTCCATCGGCACGACATCGCCGGGTTGGAGCATCGGACCGTCGTCGGAGAAGTCGGGCGGCGGGTTGAAGTCGATGTAGGGCTCGCCGATGGCGGACTTGCGGAAGATGCGAGCGGTCGAACCGGCCGGGATCTCCTTGCCCTTGTCGATGTTCATCCTGATCGTGACCGTGCCGTCGACCGTGTCGACACCGGCCACCTCGCCGTAGTTGACCCCGAGGTACGCGACTTCGGAGTTGTCGGTGACACCGGCGGTGGCCGCGAACTCGCCCCGGAGTTCATAGGGCTGGTCGAAGACCGAGGCACCACCGACCAGCGGGAGCTCGGTGGGGTTGATGATGTTGTTCGCCGCCCACCAGAGCATGAGGAAGAACACGCCGGTGAACGCGATCAGGTTGATGAAGACGCGTCTGCTCATAGTCCGAGGTCCGCCACTTCGATGAGGCCGTAGACCTGGGCGAAATCGCCAGGAGCGGCGTGTGGCAGCTTGTCGGCGAACTGTGCGATCCAGAAGAGCGTGTCGGCGACCTGCTGTTGATCGCGGTCGACCTCGGCCAGGATGGCATCGAGCTGCTTGATCTGGGTGTCGACGACATCCAGATAGGGCTCGAACACGGTGTCGTTCTGGACTTGGGCGAGCCGGGTCAGTTCGCGGATGGCGTCGATCGCCTCGTCGCGGTTGTCGGCGAGGACACCGGTGGTCTCGGCGAGGTTGACCAGCAGTGAGTCGATGTCGGACGCGCCGCCGGCCAAGGTCGCCGTGGCGCCGTCGAGCGCGTCGATGATCCGGATCAACTCGTCGGTCTGGTCGGCCAGCGTCCCCGAGATCGTCGACAGGTCCTCGACCAGCGAGCGCAACTCCGGCCCGCGACCAGCGAAGCTGATCGATCCGGTCTCGACGAGCGTGGCGATGTCATTGGAGACCACCGAGCCCAGGATGGCCACTGCTCGCTCGGTGACGAACTCGAGTTCTGGCGCCTCGGTCGACTCCGGGATCGCGTCGCCGTCGACGAGGTCCGTCCCGGCGAGGGGATCGTCCTCGTCGAGCGGTCGGATCTCGATGAACTTCTCCCCGAGCAGCGAGGTCGTGCGCAGGAGCGCCCGGGACTCGAGCGGGACGAACACGTCGTCCTTGATGGACATCGTGACCATGGCGCGATAGTCGTCGGTGAGTTCGATGTCGGTGACGGAGCCGATCCGGACGTCGGCGACCTGCACGCTGTGGCCGTTCACGAGGTCACCGACGTCGTCGAACATCGCGGTCACCTCACGAGAGCCGGTCACGTTGCCGGGCAGGGCGCACGAGGCGAGCGCGACGGCCGACGCCACGGCCACGCCGGTACGGCGCACGATCGAGCGGACACGGCTGCTCGAGATCACGATCCCACCCCCAGGAAGGTCCCGAGGAAACGGGCCAGGACGTTGCTGTCGTCCGCGGTCGTCGGCGCCACCGATGACGCGGGTTGCGCCGACGGAGTCCCGAGAACGCCGAGGATGTCGTTGATCGGCCCCGTCGGGCGCTCGATCTCGGCTTCGACCGCACCCGAGCCGTCATCGAGTTCGATGAGGCCGCCACCGGGGCACTCGGTGCCCAGGATCGACACGCACGGTGTCGGCAGCCCGAGCCCGTCGAACAGCGGAGCAAGGGCCTCGGCGATCAGCGGGGAGAAGTTGTTGCGGAGGTTGAGCGCTTTCAAGTCTTCGTCGTAGGCGTTGATGAACCCGTCGATGAGCGCCGGCCCGGCGTCGAGGAGGTCTTGGACGCCGTCGAGGTTCGCGTCGATCGACCGGGTGAGCCTGGTCAGGATCTCGACGTCGGTGCGCAGGCGCACTGCGTGCTCCGACACGAGGTCGAGGCCGTCGCCCGACAGGTCAGCGAGGCTCGACACCAGCAGTTCGATGTCGTCTCGCTCATCGGCCAAGACGTCGGTGACGACGGCGAAGTCGTCGAGTGCCTGGGCCAACTGGCCCTCGCGTGTCAGCAGCGTCGACGTGAAGTCGTCGAAGCGTTCGGCGATGGCGATGATGTCGTCGTCGTTGTCCTCGATGTTGCCGACGAGCTTCGACAACTCCTCGAGTGCGGCGCCGAGATTCTCGCCCTGGCCATCGAGTGCCGTCGCAGCATTGTCGATCAGCCGACCGAGGCCGTTGGGGTCCAGCTTCTCGAGGAATTCGTTCAACGCCGCGAGGGCCTCGTCCGGTTCGACCGGGACGACGGTGTCGGCAGCGCTGATCTCGTAGCCGTCGCTGATCACCTGATCGCCCTCCTGGAACGGCGGGAACAACTGCACCCGGCGTTCGCCGATGAGCGACTGAGGGACGATGGCCGCCTTGACGTCCATGGGAACCGGGATGTCGTCGTCGATCGCCATGGTCACCTTGACCTGGTCGCCGACGACCTCGACATCGCTGATCTCGCCCGCCGGGAGACCGAGCACCTGCACGGCACCGGACTCGTAGACGGAGACGGCGCGGGGGAAGTACGCGACGACGTCGTAGGTGTTGCCTCGATCGAGGAGCGCACAACCCGACGCCACGAGTGCGAGGAGGATCGGCAGCGAAACGAGCCGGAGCCGCGTCATGGCGCCTCCAGACCGAGGATGTCGGTGTAGACGTCGTTGAGGATCCCGAGGGCGTCGGCGGTGACCGATCGCACGAAGATGTCGGCCCACGGTCCCTGGCCGCCACCCCTGGATTGCTGCAGCAGTGCCGGGCCGAACCAGGCGAGGGCTCGGTCGAGGTCGTCCTGGTGGGCGGACACCACGTCGAGCGTCGGGCTCAGCGAGTCGAGTACGCCGTCGATCTGCGCCTTGTTGTCGCTGATCACCCGGTTGAGCTCCTGCACCGCATCGGCGCTCTCTCCGAGCACGATCGCCAGGTCGTTGCGCCGCTCGACGATGAGGTCGAGGATCTGCTGCGAGGTGTCGAGCAGGCTGATGATCTCGTCGTCCTTGTCCGCCAGCGTGGCGCTGAGGCGATCCGCCTGGTCGAGGAGGTCGTCGAATTCCTGGTCACGGTCGTTGATCGCCGCTCCCACCTCACGGACGCCGGTCAACAGGTCTTCGACCGTGGCCGCCTTGCCATCGGTGATGTCGGCGAGGTCGACGAGCAGTTCGTTCAGTCCATCGGTGTCGAGTTCCTCGATGCCCTCGGTGGCGACACGGGTGAGCTCGAACAGATCGAACGGGACCTTGGTGCGTTCGAGGGGGACGACGCGTTGGTCGTCGGGCAGCTCGTGCATCATCGTGTCGCCGGCCATGGGCTCGGTGATCCGGATGTGCTTGGCGCCGAGCAAGGACGCGAGTGCGATCTCTGCGCCGGCGTCGCTGCCCACCTCGACGCCGTCGTTGACGACCCAGGACACGCGGACGTTGCCCGATGGGCGGTCGACCTCGATGTCGGTCACCCGTCCGACCTTGACGCCGGCGAGCTTGACGTCATCGCCGGTGCGCAGGCCCGAGGCGTCGGCGAACACGCCTTCGACCGGGTAGGCCCGCTCGAGCAGATTGAGCAGGCCCACCATGAACGCGAAACCGGTCGCAGCGCCGATGAGCAGCACCGAGACGATGCCGACGACATACGGATTGCGGTCGCGGAACGACTTCATCGGGGCACACCTCCGACGAGGCTGGTGATTGCGTCGCCGCCCTGCAGGCGGGGTCCGATGCCGCCGGGCGCGGCGACGGTCGGGTCGACCGCGCTGGTGCCGATCACTCCACCGAGGCCGACGTCGTCGAGCAATGCGTCGAGGCCGGGATACGTCGGCGTGGCGCACGGCGGCGGGAGGACGGTGAGGCACAGGATCGCCTGGTTGAGGAACGTGCCGTCGCGCGACGTCCGGAAGGTGGCGGCTGCGTTCTCGTCGATGCGGTCGAGTGCGAGGTCGAGCGGGCCGAGCTGACTCTCGACGGTGTCGAGCGTGTTGTCGAGCTTGGTCAACAAGCCGTCGATCTCCCCCCGGTTCGCTGCCAACACGGAGGACAGGTCGGTGTTGAACGCGCCGATCTCGAGGATCGCGGTCTCGAGCAGCTGCGTG
>JAPKDO010000199.1 GCA_028822535.1 Acidimicrobiales bacterium | reverse complement strand
CTCGCCCAACTGGGTCAGTGGCCAGAGCAGACGCTGGCTGAGGAAGAGCAGCACGCTGTACTGCCCGACCGTCAGCGTTCCGCCCCGGATCGCCTCGAATCCGCCCCAGATCATGGTTCCGGTGAAGCCGACGAGGATCGCCATGCGGATCAGTGGCGTGAATGCGGACGAGAGCGTGATCGCTCGACGGTTCGTCTCTCGGTAGCGGTCCGACTCGGTGGCGATGCGCTCGGTCTCGCGGTCCTCGGCGGTGAAGCTCTTGACCGTCGAGATCCCCAGGAGGTTGTTGGCGAGTTGGCCATTCAGGAAACCGGCCTGCGCCCGCACGGCTTCGTACCGGGGCTCCAACTTCCGCTGGAACCAGAACGAGCCGTAGAGGATCAACGGCATCGGGGCGATGGCGAGGACTGCGACGGCGGGGTCGAGGATCACGAACACCGCGCCGACGGCGACGACCGTCGTGAGCACCTGGATGATCTCGTTGGCGCCGATGTCGAGAAAGCGTTCGAGTTGGTTGACATCGTCGTTGAGCACCGCCATGAGGTCCCCGGTCGACCGCTCCTGGAACCAGGCGTGCTCCAATTCCTGCACGTGGCCGTAGGCGTCGATCCGCAGGTCGTGTTGCAGGTCCTGGGCGAGGTTCCGCCAAGCGACATTGTGGAAGTACTCGAAGAGCGACTCGAACGCCCAGACGACGAATGTCAGGACGGCGATCCCGACGATCTGGGAGCGCTGGGTCGTCATCCCGAGGCGATCGAGCAATGCGTCGCCGTCGTTGGCGACCACGTCGACGGCGAGGCCGATCAGCAATGGGGGTGCCAGGTCGAAGAGCTTGTTCAGGACCGAGTGGATCGTCGCCCAGCCGACCCGCCGCCGGTAGGGACGGCCATACCGCCACAGACGGGCCAGCGCGCTCGTACGGGGTTCGGTGGCCGCGGTCATCGGCCGAGTCTGGCGGGTGTCAGCAGTCAGGGTCCTGGAAGATCCGGTCCGGGTTGCAGACACCGTCCACCGGATCGGTGTTGAAGTCGAAGTCGTCGAGCTCTTCGGCCGCGACGACGATCAACACGATGAAGGCGATCCCAGCGAGTACGCCGAGCGCTCCCGTGATCAGCCCAGCCGTCGCCAGGCCCGCCTTGCCGTCGCCGGCCATCTCCTTCGCTCGGTTTCGGCCCAGGATCCCGAACACCACGGCGAGCACGCCCACGACGACACCGATCCCGAAGGTCCAGAACATCAAGATGCTGATGATCCCGAGCACCAGGGCAGCGACGGCGAACCCGTTCGACGGCGGTGCCGTGCCGTACACCTGCGCCCCGTAGCCGGGCTGCGCGTAGCCGGGCGGTGCCTGGCCGGGCTGACCGTAGGTCTGGTGGCCCGGGGCGCCAGGTGGCGGTGGAACCGCTGGGCCGGGGCCTGGTGTCGGCGGCGCCGGAGGCGGGGGCGGGCTCGCCTGTTGTGGGGGATACCAATTGCCGTCGGAGGCCTTCCAGTAGCCCGGTCCCGGCGGCACATCACCCGACGGCTGCTCCCAGGGGAGGGGCGGCGGACCTGGCGGCTGATCGCTCACAGCCGGCGATCGTACCGGGTGTTTGCGACGAGGGGTCGGGGCCGACCACGCTGCTGCCGTGGCTGACATCGACGCTGTCTTCAAGGCATACGACATCCGGGGCATCACGCCGGACGAACTCGACGCGGAGCTCGTGCGGAGCATCGGGGTGGCATTCGCCCGCTACGTGCGGACCCAGCCGTACCCCCACGATCGGGTGCTCGTCGCTCGCGACATGCGGGACTCGGGTGTGGCGCTCGTCGATGCGTTCTGCGACGGCGTCACCGCCGAAGGCCTCGACGTCACCCGTCTCGGGCTGGCATCGACGGACCTCCTCTACTTCGCCTCCGGTTCGCTGGACGCGCCGGGTGCCATGTTCACCGCCAGCCACAATCCGGCGCAGTACAACGGCATCAAGATGACGCTGGCCGGGGCTCGGCCGATCGGCTCCGACACCGGTCTCGATCAGATGAAGGCGACGATCGTCGCCGGGGACCTCGAGTCATCCGGTCCTCGTGGCGCGGTCACCGACGAGGATCTCCGCAGCGCCTTCGCCGACCACGTGCGGTCCTTCGTCGACACCGACGCCCTGAAGCCGATGTCGATCATCGCCGACACCGCGAACGGCATGGGCGGCCTCGTCGTCCCACTGGTGTTCGACCCGCTCCCGGTCGACGTCGAGGTCATGTACGGAGAACTGGACGGGAACTTCCCGAACCATCCCGCCGATCCGTTGAACACCGACAACCTGGTCGATCTCCAGGCGCGGGTCATCGAGTCGGGTGCTGATCTCGGCCTGGCATTCGACGGCGACGCCGATCGCGTCTTCCTCGTCGACGATCTGGGCCAGCCGGTCTCGGGCTCGACGACCACGGCGATCGTCGCGAAGGGTGTGCTCGACAAGGACCCCGGCGCCACGATCCTGCACAACCTCATCTGTTCGAAGTCCGTTCCGGAGGTCGTCCGTGAGAACGGGGGGACACCCGTCCGGACCAGGGTCGGGCACAGCTTCATCAAGGCCGTGATGGCCGAGACAGGCGCAGCGTTCGGCGGCGAGCACTCGGCGCACTACTACTTCCGCGACAACTGGCGGGCCGACAGTGGCGCCATCGCCGCGCTCGTCGTCCTCGAACAACTGAGCCTCAGCGGTCAGAAGCTCTCCGAGTTGCGCAAGCCGTTCGAGCGCTACTCGGCCTCCGGCGAGATCAACACGGAGGTCGCCGACACGACCGCGGTGATCGAGCGAGTCGCCGAGGCCTACACCGACCACGACCAGGACATGATCGACGGCCTCACCGTCGACGCCGGCGACTGGTGGTTCAACCTCCGCCCGAGCAACACCGAGCCGCTGCTGCGCCTCAATCTCGAGGCCTCCAGTCCCGAACAGTGCGACGACAAGGTCGCCGAGGTCCGCTCCCTCTTCTCCTGATCGCTTCCACTGATCGACCCCACCGTGTGAAAGGGTTACCGGATGGCACTCGACCAACTGCTGCTCGACATCCTCGCCTGCCCCGAGGACAAGGGACCGCTGTACTACTTCGAGGACGAGTCCGTCCTCCTCAACCCTCGTCTGCAGCGCACCTATGAGATCCGGGACGACATCCCGATCATGCTGATCGACGAAGCGAGCTCCGTCGATCAGGCCGAGGTCGATCGGCTACTCGCCAAGGCCGAGGCCGAGGGCATCACGCCCACCTTCGACGCGGGCTGAGCCCCCCGATGCCCTCTCCGCTACCCGACGGTCCGATCGACACGCTCGGGTTCCTCGACGCGGTCCTCGCCGGCCCCGACTCACTCGCCGTCGCAAGCGCCGATCCGGTCGACGGCCTGCCCGCAGCCACTGCGATCGACCATGTCGTGATCTCGGCCGGGACAGGTCTCGCTCCGGTCGGGGCGTTGGCATCGTCGCTGGTCGCGTCGACGGCAACCGTGCCGGTCGTCGACGTCGACGCAGGACTCCCGGCCTTCGTCGGCCCGCGCTCGCTCGTGTTGGTGGTGGGCGACGGCGTCCCGGACGGACGTGGGATCGTCGCCGCCGGGTCGACGGGCGCGCACGCCGTCGAGATCCCGGTCGAACACGTCGACGGTCTGCAGCGGACGGCAGTACCGACCGCACTCGTGATGGTGCTCCGCGTCCTCGAACAACTCGGGCATCACGCCGAGGTCGAGTCGTCCGTGGCCGCGGCGGTGGCCCAACTCGACCGGCGCCGCACCGAGCTCACCGGTACCTCGAGCCCCGCCGCCCGGCTCGCCCGTCGTGTCGGTCGCACGCTGCCGTTGGTCTACGGGAGCGACCCGGTCACCGGCGCGATCGCCCAACGGTGGAAGCAGCAGGTGAATCTCGGAGCCAAGACTGCCTCGTTCGCCAACGCGCTCCCCGGACTCGGCGCCGACGAACTCGCCGGGTGGGGCCAACACGGGGACATGACCCGACAGGTCTTCTCGCTGATCGTGCTTCGCCATGACCACGAGACGGCTGGCACCGATGCCCGCATGGCGCGGGTATACGACCTCGACGACGAGGTCGTGCACGAGCGCCACGTGATCGATGCCGAAGGCGACGGTGCGCTCGCCCAGGCCCTCGACCTGGTCTTCTGGGGCGACGTGTTCAGTCATCATCTCGCACAGGAACTCGAGATCGACCCGGGCCCCACCGACGTCGTCGCCTGACCCGGGCTGCCCGATCAGGTTCGTCCACGTCCGGCGATATGGTCGAGCGCATGAGTCTTCTCGACCCGAGGCACCGCATCTCGATCGAATTCTGCGTGCCCTGAAACTACGTTCCGAGAGCCGTCGGTCTGACGGACGAACTGTTGAACGCATGGGCGCCGATCATCGAGGACGTCTCGCTGATCCCCGCAGGGAAAGGTCGCTTCGAGGTCACCCTCGACGGCGAGTTGATCTTCTCGAAGGCCGAGCTCGGCCGGCACGCCGAGCCCGGCGAGGTCAAGGCACTCGCGGCCGAACGCAGGGGCCCCGAGATCCCCCGCGACTGAGGACGGCAGTCCTCGCCGCCCCCCCCCAGATCGGTTCTTGTCACACCCTGAGCACGCTGTGTGGCTCCAAGTGTGACAAGAAGCTCATTCCCACGGCGATCGCGTGGGTCGGTGGAGTGTCGGCGCGGCGTCGGGGGTCCGGACGAGGCGGGTCATCACCTGTCGGATCGTCTCGGGGTCGTGCCAGATGTCGTGCTCCCACCACACGACCACCGAGAATCCCCGCGAACGTAGGTGCGCGTATCGCTCGTCGTCGGCCGTTCGGTCGGTGAGCGAGGAGTGGAAGGTCTCGCCGTTGATCTCCACGACGAGTGGCCAACCGCGACATCGGTAGTCGACCGTCCGCACCACGGGTTCGACGTCGACGGTCACCTGGCGCACGAGTTGTCGGTGCACGTCCCAGGGGAGCGTCGACTCGAACCGCTCCTCGAGTCGGCTTCCGGCCGGCCGGTAACCGGGCGGACGTGCATCGATGGTGTCGCGGAACACCACGATGCCCGATCGACCCTTCCCGCCAGAGCGGTCCGCGAGAGACCGAATGTAGGACTCGTCCACGAGCCGGCGCCGCCATGCGTCGTCGAGCAACGCGGAGAATCGGAGAAGCGCCAGGTCGTGGCCGAGTCGGTGCGTCATCGCTCCGGCGATCCACAGCAGCGTGAGCTCGGGTCGGGAGATCGGGACTCCGGCCAAGGTCGTGCGGTCCCGGTCGCAGATCGAGCCGACGAGGTGACGTTGCCCGAGGCCGGGGGTGCGACCTCGATGGCAACGCAGGATCGCCACGTGGGCCGGGGTGAGCCGGTATGGGCCGAAGCCCCAGTGCGCTGCCGCGGACGTTGCCCACAGCGCGGCGCCGGGACCGTTGTCGAGCACTGCGGCCGTCGCCGTCTGGATCGCGGACTCGGGTGCTGCTCGGTGACGGAGCACCCTCGGGGTGATGCGCTCGACGTCCGGATGCCGATGCACCCGCCGACGTATCGGTGGCGCGAAACGTTCGAGGAGTTGGTGGTCGGCGACGAGGCCGCTCTGGCGGCGGAGGAGTTCGAAGACGGGATCTGGCAACACGGTGGCACTCCGGGAGGATCGTGAGGAGGGCACGAGTCGCGCCGAGTGGTCCGGCACCCGCTCGATTCCCGGAGTGCGGTAGGAGTCCCGTCGAAGGTACGCACCACCGCTGACAAGAACGCCCCGCTCGAGCAAGGTTCTTGTCACAGCGCAGTCCGCCGCATGGCACGCAGCGGTGACAAGAACCGCTGGCCCATGGTTCTTGTCACACCTCAAGCCACGTGGGTGGCGCAGGGTGTGACAAGAACAGAATCCGGGGGTGGGGCGGGATGATCTCCTAGGGTGGTCGGCCGGTCGGCTGTGATGATCGGCGCTGGTTGCGCCCAGCCACCTCCCCATCCGACGAGCCGCGCCCGCGCGGCCGACGCGCACGTGAGGTGCCTCCAACCATGAGTTTCACTGATTTCAAGGTCGCGGACCTGAGCCTGGCCCCGTGGGGCCGCAAGGAGATCGAACTGGCCGAGGTCGAGATGCCCGGCCTGATGTCGCTCCGGGCCGAGTACGCCGACGAACAGCCCCTGGCCGGTGCCCGCATCATGGGCAGCCTCCACATGACGATCCAGACCGCGGTCCTGATCGAGACGCTGACCGCGCTCGGCGCCGAGGTCCGCTGGGTCTCCTGCAACATCTTCTCGACCCAGGACCATGCCGCGGCCGCCGTCGCTGTCGGCCCCGAAGGCACCGTCGACGCACCCAAGGGCGTCCCCGTCTTCGCATGGAAGGGCGAGACGCTGGCCGAGTACTGGTGGTGCACCGAACAAGCGCTGCGCTGGCCCAACGCCGGACCCAACGGCGAGCACGGCCCGAACATGATCCTCGACGACGGCGGCGACGCCACCCTCCTCGTCCACAAGGGCCTCGAGTTCGAGAAGGCCGGCGCCGTTCCCGCCGCGACCGACGACGACCCCGAGGAGTGGGGCGAGATCGTCGCACTGCTCACCAAGCTCCAGGCCGAAGACGACAAGCTCTGGCACGGCATCGCCCCGCACATCCAGGGCGTCACCGAGGAGACCACGACCGGCGTCCACCGCCTCTACCAGATGTTCGAGGCGGACCAGCTCCTGTTCCCGGCCATCAACGTCAACGACTCGGTCACCAAGTCGAAGTTCGACAACCTCTACGGCTGCCGCCACAGCCTCATCGACGGCATCAACCGCGCCACCGACGTGATGATCGGCGGCAAGGTCGCCCTCGTGCTCGGCTACGGCGACGTGGGCAAGGGTTGCGCCGACTCACTCCGCGGCCAGGGCGCCCGGGTGATCATCGCCGAGGTCGACCCGATCTGTGCGCTGCAGGCCGCGATGGAGGGTTACGAGGTCAACACGCTCGAGGCCGTCGTCGATAAGGTCGACATCTTCGTCACCGCGACCGGCAACAAGGACATCATCCTCGCCGGCCACATGCAGAAGATGAAGCACAACGCGATCGTCGGCAACATCGGACACTTCGACAACGAGATCGACATCGCCGGCCTCGCCCGGATGAGCGACGTCGTCAAGACCGAGATCAAGCCGCAGGTGCACGAGTTCACGTTCCCCGACGGCCACAGCGTGATCATGCTGGCCGAGGGTCGCCTCCTGAACCTCGGCTGCGCCACCGGCCACCCGAGCTTCGTGATGAGCTGCTCGTTCACCAACCAGGTCGTCGCCCAGATCGAGCTCTTCAACAAGGCCGAGAACTACCCGCTCGGCGTGCACGTCCTGCCGAAGTTCCTGGACGAGAAGGTCGCCCGCGCCCACCTCGACTCCCTCGGCGTGAAGCTGACCCAGCTCTCGACCGAACAGGCCGAC
>JAPKDO010000198.1 GCA_028822535.1 Acidimicrobiales bacterium | reverse complement strand
GCGGTCCCACGACAACACGTCACGCAAGACCCTCCGCGAGTGTCGGCCGGGACGCGAGCCAGGCGCCCCATCGGGGCGCCTGGATCACTTTCCTGGAGCGGGCGACCGGGTTCGAACCGGCGACCTCAACCTTGGCAAGGTTGCGCTCTAGCCAGCTGAGCTACGCCCGCAGGGATCGGTCAATCTAGCGCGGGGACTCCAGCGTGTGGAATCGACCTACGAGGCGTCGTCGTCCGACGGCCGGAGATCGACCCGCAGGTGCAGGATGCCGTCCTCGATCGAGCCTTCGGCGTCGCCGATGATGGCGTAGTCGCGATAGTCGGTCTGGGCTTGTTCGATGAAGCGCGTGCGCTCTTCGCCGGCGACCGGTGGGAGATTGCGCTTCTTGACGGCATGCGCTCGCTCCGAGAAGCGGGCGATCATGGCGTCGACGTCGAAGGATTCGGCCATACCAAGAACCTAGAACACGGTGGTCGGGTCGTCGCCACCACCGGACGAGGCCGGTGGCTTCCGCGAGGCGCCGGCGGGCGCTGCACCGCCGGACGGTGCGCCCGGAGCCGTGGCTCGCCAGTACCGGATGGTCCACCAGCCGATCAGCCCGGCGATCCCGACGAGACCGGCGACGATCAGCCAGATCATGGCCGACTCGCTCAGACCCCCGTCGCTCGACGATTCCGGCGGCGTGGTGGTCGACGTGGTCGTCGAGTCTGCGCCATCGGTGCCGTCGCCGGCGACGAGCAGGTTGCGTCCGGTCGTCGTCGTGGTCTCGATGACCTCGGCTTCGGTGGTCGAGGTGACCGTCGCCGCGCGCGTCGTGGTCGTCGTCTGGAACGTCGCTCGTGACGTGGTCGAACGAAACGTGGTCGTCGTGACGAAGGCGGTGGTCGAGGTGACCGCGATCGTCGTCGTGGGGGGCTCGTCCGTGGTGGGCGGCGCTTCGGTGGTGGGCGCCGGCTCCTCCTCGTCGTCACCCAGGATCCCCGCCGCAGCGGGTCCCGACAGCGCCAGCAGCAACGCGATCACCGTCGCCATGAGCGTCGCGGCGATGCGGAGCCGCAGTCTCGCGGCGGCCTGGGGGGTCGGCATGGAGCGACGAGCGTAGCGGTGGCCCATGGCCACGCCCCAGCAATGCCGGCGGCTCACCGCTGGTGCGCCGGGCAGAGGTACGTCGTGCGGCCACCCACGGTCCGCCGATCGAGCGGCGCGCCGTCGCGCGGGCACGAGGCGCCGCGTTCGCGCGCCGGCTGCAGGTCGCCGGTGTGGCTTCCCCCCCGCTGTGTGAGGTCGGCAACCGTGTCCACGATCGTCGCGGCGAGCCGGGTGACCTCGGCCGCCGTCAGGCCACCGGCGGCGCGGCGGGGATCGAATCCGGCGCGCCACAGTGTCTCGTCGACGAGCAGGTTCCCGAGCCCCGCCACCCGCCGCTGATCGAGCAGGCGGCTCTTGAGCGTCGCCGCCGAGTCCCCGAGGGCCGATGCCAGCGCCGAGTCGGTGATCGACGCGGCGTCCGCACCGAGGCGGGCGAGATCCGGGTCGAGTTCGACACCGCCGAGGCGACGCGGGTCGTTGACCCGCAGACTCCCGCGATCGAACTCGACGACCGTGCGGTCCCACGCCCGATCGTCCCGGTTCGCGCCGTACTCGAGTCGATCGATCTCGGCGCTGTCGTCGACGATCAGACGCCCGGTCATCCCGAACCGCAGTCCGATCGTCGGACCATCGGTGTCGAGGAGCAACAGCTTGCCGATCCGGCGCGCCGCGGTGACGGTCAGACCGATGAGTTCGGCCCGGATCTCTTCGGGGTGAACGCCGCGCAGCCCGAGCGGGTCGAGCGTCGGGACGGCCGCGATCGTCCGGCCCACCACGGGCTCGGCCTGGCGGCGATACGTCTCGATCTCGATGAGTTCGGGCACCGGCGCTCAGCCGATCGACTGGACCACATCGTCGATCAGGTCGTCGACGTGTTCCAGACCGACCGATATCCGCACCAGGCCGTCCGAGATGCCCATGTCGGCTCGCTCCTGCGGGCCGAGCGTGGCGGCCGACATCGACGCTGCGTGCGTCAGCAACGACTCGGTGCCGCCGAACGACAGCGCCGGCGTCACCAGCTCGAGTCGGTCGGCCATTGCCTTTCCGGCTTCGTAACCGCCGGCGAGGTCGGCCACCACGATGGCGCCGCCGGCCCGCATCTGACGCGTGGCGAGGTCGTGGCCGGCATTGCTCGCGAGCCCCGGGTAGTGAACGGCCGACACGCCGCCATGCCCCTCCAGACGCTCGGCCAACGCCTGTGCCGTCTCGCACTGTTGACGCATCCGAGCGTGCAGCGTGCGAATCCCGCGTAGTCCGAGGAACGCGTCGAACGGCGACGCGACGGCGCCGTGCATGACGTGATGGCCCCACACGACGTCGATGAGCTCGCGCTCGCCGGTGACCGCGCCGAGCACGGCGTCGTTGTGACCGGCGATCCCCTTGGTCGCCGAGTGGACGACGAAGTCGATGCCGAAGTCGTGGGGGTTCTGTACCGCGGGCGTGGCCATGGTCGAGTCGACGACGGTGAAGGGCCCCTTGACCGAGGCGACGGCCTCGAGATCGACGATCGACATCGTCGGGTTGGCCGGCGTCTCGACCCACACCAGCTGCGTCGGCTTGGCGGCCACGGCGGCGAGCAACGCCTCGGTGTCGCCGGCGTCCACGAACGCCACGTCGATCCCGAAACGCGGACACACGCGCGAGAGCAGCTGCGTCGTCACCGAGAACATGGAGTCCTGAGCCACGATGCGGTCGCCGGACGAACACATGCCGAGGATGACCGACGACACCGCGCCCATCCCCGATCCGAACGCGATCCCGGCTTGCGCCCCTTCGAGCTCGGCGACGGCATCGGCGAACGACTGCGCGGTCGGTGTGCCGTTGCGCGCGTAGAACTCGGTGGACAGCGACTGGGTGGCCATCGCCGCGCTGGCCTCGAGGTCGCGGAGCTCGTAGGTCGAGGACGGCCAGATGGGAGTCGCGAGCGAGCCGTGGTTCGCCCGTCGTCCGGCACGGATCGCCCGCGTCTCCGGGCGGAGGTCGGGTCCCTCAGGCATTGGTCTCCTTCGTCGGCACGGGAGCGTGCGGGTCGTCCAGGAACGGTGCGAGCAGTTCGCCCACGGCCTCGTTCTCGATCAAGAACGCGTCGTGTCCGTGCGGACTGTCGAGTTCTCGGTAGCTGGCGTCGACGCCGACCGCAGCGGCGCGATCGGCGATCTGACGGCTCTGTTCGGCCGGATAGAGGATGTCGCTCGACACCCCGATCGTCAGGAGCGGCGACCGGAGGCGAGCGACTGCGGCGTCGGGACCGCCGCGGTTGCGTCCGATGTCGTGGAGATCCATGGCTTTCGTCAACACCAGGTAGCTGTTGGCGTCGAAGCGTCGGACGAGTTTGTCTCCGTGGTATTCGAGGTAGCGCTCCACCTGGAACCGCTGCCAGAGCTGGAAGCCGTCGAGCGACTCGACCAACTCCCGCCCGAATCGGTCGGTGAACACGCTGTCGGAACGAAACGTGATCTGGCTGACCATGCGGGCGACCGAGAGGCCTTCGTGGGGGCCCTGGCCCGGCTCGGCGTCGTAGTAGTCGCCGTCGCGCCACTGCGGGTCCATTCGGATCACGCGACGCCCGACGGACCACCAGCCGATCTGTTGGGCCGACGCCGCCTCGCAGCTGGCGATGACCACGACCGAGCCAACCCGTTCGGGATACATGATCCCCCACTCGAGCGCCTGCATCCCGCCCATCGATCCACCGATGACGCTGTGCCACCGACGGATGCCCAGCGCGTCGGCGACCGACGCCTGGCTGCGGACCATGTCGCGGATCGAGACGACGGGGAACCGGGCGCCGTAGGGCCGACCGTCGTCGGGGTGGGCCGACGCCGGCCCGGTCGAGCCCTGACAGCCGCCGATGACGTTGGGACACACCACGAACCACCGGTCGGTGTCGATGGCCTTGCCGGGACCGATCGCCCCGTTCCACCACCCGGGCGAGGCGTGGGCGGCGGTGGGCGGGCCGAACGCATGGCTGTCGCCGGTGAGCGCGTGACAGACGAGGATGGCGTTGGACCCGTCGGCGTTCAGGGACCCATAGGTCTCGTAGGCGACCTCGGCGTCGACGAGGACCCCGCCACCCTCGAGCGCGAACGGGCGACCGTCGCTGACCGGGACGAACCGGCGTCCGCCGGGATCGTCGCCCGGACGCCACGCGCCCGATGCCGGGAGCGCGCTCGGATGGGCCCGCCGGCCGAGTTCGGCGAGAGGTCGCCCAGCGGCGTCGTCGCCGGCGGTCGGGCCACCGCGTGCACCGACGAGGGGCTGACCACCGGTCGGCTGTTGGTCGTGTGTCGCCATGTGGTTCCACCTCCTCCGAGGGGCGGACACCCGGCTGGCGGCGGGGAGACCCCGGACGCTTCGTTGCCCCGGAGGGCCACATCCCCATCCCGGAGGAGGGAGGCACCTTGGGTGTCCGATCCCAGGTTGCCGGACCCGGTTGCCCGGGCCGCTCTTGATGCTTTCGTCGTACTCGGTGGCCCACCCTACGCGAGCCGACCGCCCCCGACGGAGAATTCGGGGCGGACTGTGAGCAAACTCCCAGGTTCGGACGATTGACTGTCGGCCATGAGCACCGGCGCCGGACGCATCCTCGTGGTCGACGACGAGGTCTACATCCGCGACCTGGTGTCGAGTGCGCTTCGTATCGCCGGTCTCGAACCGGTGACGTGCGGCAGCGGCGACGACGCCATTCGGCTCGCCGATCGGGAGCGGCCCGACCTCGTCGTCCTCGACGTCGGCCTGCCCGGCATGGACGGCTTCGAGGTCTGCCGCACGCTGCGCGACGGTGGCAACCAGGTCCCGGTCGTCTTCCTCACGGCGCGCGACAGCAAGGAGGACATGCTCCAAGGCTTCACCAAGGGCGGCGACGACTACATCACGAAGCCATTCAGCATCGACGAGTTGGTCGTGCGGGTCCGCGCGGTGCTCCGACGCACGCAGCACCAGGAAGCGACGACGTCCGCAATCGCCTACGAGGACCTCACGCTCGACGAAGCGACCATGCGGGTCACGAGGGGCGGCGACCCCGTCTCGCTCTCCCCCACCGAGTTCAAACTGCTCCGGTTCCTGCTCCACCATCCCGAACAGGTCGTGTCGAAGTCACAGATCCTCGATCACGTCTGGGAGTACGACTTCGACGGCAACGCCAGCGTCGTCGAGAACTACATCTCGTACCTCCGCAAGAAGATCGATGACCGCGAGCCGAAGTTGATCCACACCGTGCGTGGTTTCGGCTACGTGCTCCGGACCGAACCGTGACGGCCCGGACCGAGACGGCCCGGACCAAGACAGCCCGGTCTCGGGGTTCCCGCCGATGATCCGCCGTCGACTCGTCGTGGGCGTGACCCTCGTCGTCGCGCTCGCCATCGGGCTCGGTTCGTGGCTGACCGTCCGCGCCCTCGAGGGACGCCTCATCGACAACGTCGACGAACAGTTCGTGTCCGGCGACCTCGGCACCGACATCCGCGAGCGCCTGCTCGACCGACGGATCGGCCAACGCAGCGCCGACGTCGTGGACGAGCGGCGGCAGGCCGCCTATGTCCAGTACTCCTCTGACAAGCAGGTCACCCGATCGGTTGCCGCCGGCACCGTCGCCGATCCCCAACCGCTCCCCGCGGGCGCCGGGTTGGCTGCCGACGGAACGGTCTCGACCATCGGCTCCGTCGACGACGGCGGGCCTCGCTACCGCGCGGTGGCGCTCGCCACCAGCGACGGCGGAAGTGTCGTCGTCGCACTGTCGCTCGCCGACGTCGACGACACGCTCCGCGAGGCGCGGCGCATCCAGTTGTTCGTCGGCATCGGCGCCATCGGTGTCGTCGGCGTGTTGTGCCTGATCCTCATCCGGCGAGCGTTCTCCCCGATCGACGGGATGATCGCCACGGCGGGACGGATCGCGGACGGCGACCTCGCGGAACGGACCGACGTCCAGGACGCCGAGTCGGAGGTCGGGCGTCTCGGCACGGCCCTGAACCGGATGCTCGACCGGATCGAGTCCGCCGTGGCCGAGAAGACCGGCTCCGAGGAACGCATGCGCCGTTTCGTGGCGGACGCGTCGCACGACCTGCGCACGCCGCTGACCTCGGTCCGGGGGTACGCGGACCTCTATCGCCAGGGCGCCGACGATCCGGAATCCGTCGCGCTGGGAATGGAACGCATCGAGGCGGAGGCGACACGCATGAGCCGACTCGTCGACGATCTGATGACCCTCGCCCGACTCGACCAACGCCGCGAGCCCGCCAGCGCACCGGTCGCGCTGGGCCACACCGCGGGCGAAGCCGTCGATGCGATCCGCGTCGCAGACGGTGCGCGTGTCTACGACCTCGACGTCGAGGTGGACACACCGACGATCGTCATGGGCGACGCCGACCAACTGCGCCAGGTGCTCGACAATCTCCTGGCCAACGCTCGCTCCCACACGCCGCCGGGCACCGAGGTGCTCGTCCGCGTCCACACCGACGAGGGCTCGGTGCTCGTCGACGTCACCGACGACGGACCCGGCATCTCTCCCGAAGACCGCACGAAGGCGTTCGATCGCTTCTGGCGCTCGACCCGCGCCGACGAGAGCACCGGCGAGGGTGCCGGACTCGGATTGTCGATCGTGCAGTCCATCGTGCAGGCGCACGGCGGCGAGGTCCACCTCGGTGCTGCTGCCTCCGGCGGTGTCCACCTGTCGCTCCGGTTCCCCGCTGGACCCACCCCTCGACCGACCGACGATCACGGAGTCTCGAAATGAACATCCCCGACACACCCGCAGCCCGATCGAAGACCCCGCTCGTCGCGGTCGCGGTCGTCGTCCTCCTCGCCATCGGTGTCGGCGGGTGGTACTTCTTCCTCCGTGACGACTCGCCGGCCGAGTTCGACATCGACACCGCCGCCGGTGGCACCGGCGAGGTCCAGGACGACGATGGCGAAGGCTTCGACGGGGCGGTCGAAGGCACATGGATCGTCGATCCCGATGCCGGTGCCGACGCCGGCGGAACCTCCGCCGGGTTCCGCGTCGACGAAGAGCTCGCCAGCATCGGAGCGACGACCGCAGTCGGTCGGACGACCGGTGTGGACGGAACGCTGTCCATCGACGGCACCAGCGTCACCGCCGTCGACATCACCGTCGACATGACGTCGCTCGAGACCGACGACTCACGCCGCGACGGGCGGATGCGTTCGGCGCTCGCGACCGACGAGTTCCCGACCGCGACGTTCTCGTTGACCGAGCCGATCGATCTCGGCGCGCTCCCGGAGGACGGCGAGACCATCTCGGTCACCGCGACCGGCGACATGACGATCAAGGGCGTGACCAACGACGTCGACGTGGCCCTCGACGCTCGACTCGTC
>JAPKDO010000010.1 GCA_028822535.1 Acidimicrobiales bacterium | reverse complement strand
GCGTAGTACTTGGCGTCGATCCACGGGACCGTCTCGACGATCTTGGCGGTGCAGATGAGGGCACCCTGCTCGCCGTGCATGAACTGGCTGAGCATCCAGTTCTGCGACTCGATGCCGACCTGCATCCACTGCTTGTCGTCCCACTTCTCGAACGGCGTGCCGGTGAGGTCCATGTCGGGGCTGACGCCGAGGCTTCCGCCGCCCGTGGCGGCGTTGTCGGCGATGACCTTCTCCTGATCGACCTCGATCGACCAGTCGAGATCGGTCTCGCCGTTCCACATCGACGTCTTCGACTTCTCGTAGAGACGGTTGAGCGCCGGGCGCTCGCCCTTCTCGTAGTTCCAGGTGAACAGCGCGTCGGCGTTGTCCTGGACGGCGCGGATGGTCTCGCCGGCGTCGGAACCGACGACGGAGAGGATGCCCTCGATGTCGTGGAGGTCGTCGCGCCCGACGATGGCGGCGTTCTCGGATTGTGGATCGGCAATGTCGGTCATGGGGATTCCTTTGTGTCGTGAACGGTGGGATCGGCGGAGATGCCGGGGAGGACGAGGTGGCGTACCAGTCGACGGATCGACGCGTCGTCGGTCGGGTCGACTGCCGGATCCGGGTGCATGGTGTAGGTCAGGACGATCCGGGTCAGATGCTCGGCGGCGGACCAGGCGGCGTCGGCCGATCCGAGGTGCGGTTCGAGGTGCGGCGCTGCGAAGGCCGCAGCCTGCGACAGCGCGACATCGAGACGGTGGAACGCGAACATCGGGAGCAACAGACCCGGTTCGATCTGCACGATGGTGCGGAGCGCCGCATGCTCCGACAGGAACCGCATGCTGGCGGCGAGGCCGACGGTGACCAGGTCCTCGAGATCGTCGAGTTGCGAGATCCGCGCATCGAGGTTAGCGAAGAACCGGGCGATCTCGGCGGAGACGACCGATTCGAGGAGAACGTCGCGACCGCCAGGGAAGGTGCGGTAGATGGTCGCCCGGGACACACCCGACTCGCGTGCGATGTCGTCGAGTGTGGTCTTCGTCAACCCGAAGCGGGCGATGCAGGAGAGCGTCGCCTCACGAACGCGGTCGTCCGTCTCGGACGCCGGACCCGATGTCCGGTTCACGTCGATCGTCAGCAGTGCCCCCATTCACTTGAGACACTAAGGCCAAATCCGTCTCACTGTCCATGTGTCGTCGGTCACACGATTCCGGCGAGGAGCCGCGTGCGCACGACCGCGTGCAGCTGCTCGGGATCGTCGAGATCCCAACTACCGCCCGCACCCACGTACGACAGCACCATGCGGGCGCAATGATCGGCCGCCCGTTCCGGTTCGACCCCGTCGGGCAGGCCGACTCGTTCGAACTGACCGAGCAGGTGTCGGGAGAGCGCGTCCTGAATCTGCGGATGGACGGTGGCCAACGACGGCACGATCGCCTCGGCCTCGTCGAGGAGGAGTCGTTGCAGCACCCGATGTTCGAACAGGAGCGATCGCGCCGCCTCGACCAGGGCCGTCACCCGGTCGACCAGACCCCCGTCGTCGGGAACCGCTCCGGCCAGCGCATCGAAGAAGCGGCGGACTTCGCGACGCACCGTCGTGTGGATCAGCTCGTCGCGTCCGCCGGGGAAGTGCCGGTAGATCGTGGCGCGGGACGAACCGGCTCGCGTGGCGACGGCTTCGACGGTCAGCCCGGCGAGCCCGTTGTCGTCGACCTCTGCGAACGTGGCGTCGAGCACCCGATCGCGGAGTTGGTCGCTCACACGAACTCCGAGGTCCGGTCGACGGCCGATTCGGTGGCCTTGTCCCGAGCGACCTTGCGCAACACGAGCGGATAGCCGATGGCGCCGATCGTGCCGAAGATGAACCACTGCACGGCATAGCCACGGTGCGGGCCCGACTCGAGTTCGGGAAGCGGGACGGGCACCAGCCCCTGGTCGCCGGCGGACGACGTCACCTGTTGCACGGCGACGTCGGCGAGGCTCGTGCCTGCGACGGACCGCAGCGCCTCACGGTTGAGGCACGCCGATCCGACGGGGCGGCCGTCATCGTCGGTGCGGATGCCGCACCCGTCGTCGAACGGCAGCGCCGTGCCGGTCACCGTGACGGTGCCGGTGGGGCGTGGGGGCGGCCGGAGCTCGCCGTCGTCGAAACGGAGGAAGCCACGTGCGACCGCCACCACGGCACCCGAGTCGGTACGCAGTGGCGTCACCACCCACGCGCCGGGGAGCCCGTCGAACGAACGGTTGTCGACCAACAGGTCGGCATCCTCGAGGTAGGTGCCGTTCACGACCACCGGCCGATAGCGGATCGAACGAGGATCGTCGGTCGAATCGAGCAGTGCGTCGAGATCCTGCACCGGCTGTTCGCTGCGCTCGCGGACGGCAGCGTTGTTGTCCGCCCGCTGGTCGTGCCGACGCAACTGCCAGAACCCGAGGCTCACGCACAGCACGACGAGGAACACCACGAACAGGTGCGACACGATCCAGAGCGGCCGACGGGCGAAGCGATACACCATGTCGGAGCCTATGGATCAGCCCCACCGGCTCCCCAGCCGCCGTCCGGAGACGGGGCGACCGAGGAGCCGTCGGCGCCGCCTACCGGGTTTCGAAGTGCGAACTGCAGAACGAGTTGCGATCGCTCTTGCCCATGCCGAGCAACCCGTGCAGCGGCGTGTACGTGAACGCCGTGCGGATCACGAGCGCCTCGAGCGCTGCGGTCTGCTCGATCTCCTGGGCCACCTGGGCTCGGGCCGCCTCGTCCGGCGCAGCGACGAGACGTTCGGCGTTGCGCCAGGCCTGCTCCCGCCACAGCACGAGTGCCTGCACGGCAACCGAGTTGTCGAGCGAGATGCCGGGGATGTCCCCGTCGTCCAGGGTCGGGTCGAGGTACTTGGCAGCCTCGGTGAGCAGGTACTGGTTGGTCGCGTTGAGGAAGTCGTTGACCCGGTCGTGGTCGGCCTTGCGGCTCGTGCCGTCCGGCTTGACGAGGCCGATCTCCTCGAGCACGAAGGGGAGATCGCGGTTCACGTGGGCGTTCATCCCGAGGAACACGCTGCCCATGCCGCTGACCTTCTGGTCGGCCGCGCTCTGGAATGCGATACGCCAGGCCGGGGACACCTCCTCGATGTTCCCGTCGTGGAAGTCGTCGTACTGGTCGAAGTAGTAGTCGGCGAACAACGCATCCTGATGGTTCACGAAGGCGTTGTCGGTGAAGAAGTCCGGATCCTCGACCGCCGACCGGTACTGCTCGGTCGTCAACAGGTACGTGAAGGCGAAGGTCGAGTCGTGGTCACACCCGAGGCTGTTGAACCGCTTGGTCATCTCGCGGATGACCTTGTCGACGCACTGGATCTGGCCGTTCTTGCACTCGTTCGACTGCGACTCGGTGTAGGTCGTGGCCGACGACGGCAGAAAGGTCGGCCAGTTGAGGAAGAACGGGTCCTCGTAGTCGGTCGCCCCGACCGGTTGTGTCGACGCGAACGACACCGCCGCCAACGCCACACCGATCACCATGAGTGCTGTCCTGCGCACGCCTGCCCCTCTCCGTGTTTGCTCCGATACCGAGCGTCACATGAGGGGCCAGGGTCGGGCCATGGCCCGATCGGGTGGTTTTCTCGAGGCCTGCAAGACTCTGCGCCGTGACCGAGCCAGCACGTCCGTCCGACTCGACGGACCCGGGGACCCGGACGCCACCGAGCCGCCACACGCTCAAGCTGTTGGTCGCGCCCGTGATCTTCCTGGTGATCTGTTCCAACGTCGCCAACGTGATGTGGCCCACGCTCCAGGAGGATCACCCACTCCTGCTCATTGCGTTGAGCAGCATCAACCGCTACCTGATCCTGGTGTCGGACCAGTTGGGGGCGGTCGAGTACTACGCCGTGGGCACGATGCGTCTGCTCGTGTCGGACCCGCTGTTCTTCCTGCTCGGCTACTGGTACGGCGACCGAGCGCTCGAGTGGATGGACCGCAAGGCACCGACCTATGGGCCGATGCTCCGGAAGTTCCAGGGCGCGTTCGGCAAGGCGGCGTGGCCGCTCGTGGTGATCGCCCCCAACAACTTCATCTGTCTCTTCGCCGGTGCGGCCGGGATGCGGATCGCCTGGTTCTTCGCCCTGAACCTGACCGGCACCGTCGGTCGGCTCTACATGATCCGTGTACTCGGGGACACGTTCTCGTCACCGATCGACGGCTTCCAGGAGTTCGTCGGCGAGTACCGCTGGTGGTTCATCGCGGGCAGTGCCGTCGTCGTCGCCATCAGCCTCCGCAACGAGTTCGGCGGGAGGGGCGGCGAGATCGACCAGTTGGTGCACCTCGACGAGGAGCTTGCGTCGGACGCCGATGACTCGGCGCCCGACGCAGACTGACCTTCACGACCCGGTACGGCCGGAGCCCCGGGTCACCTCGCGCTCAACTATCGGCGCCCCACCAGACGTGGTCCGTCGCTGCGCCGGGCGCGTGCCAGATGAAGGCCACCACGCTCGCCCGCGGGGACCGAATGCCCGGAACGTACGTACCGTTGATCGTCGCCGGGATCGTCGTCGGCTCGAAGGTCTCCTCGTCGACGTCGACGATCGCGAGGTCCTCTGCCGATCCCGGGCCGTACAGGAAGATCGAGCTCACCCCACCCAGCGGGATGTACGAGCCGTCGAAATCGACGGCGACATTGACCGCGGGGGCCGTCTCGCCCGCCACGACGCCCGCCCAGAGGTAGTCCTGGCCGGGGCCGGGCTTGTGGAACATCCAGGTCGAGTAGTAGGTCGCGACGAGGTAGTCGCCGTTGACCGTCGGGCCGATGTGGCTCGTGAAGGTCCGGTCTTCATGGCCGTCCCAGATGAACTCCTGACCCGAACCGGGGGCGTACCAGAACACGTCGTCGGTGTCGTCCGCGCTCATGTTCGCGGCCACCGGTCGGTAGGTGCCGTTGACCGTCACAGACTTCGAGTCGAACCCGCCGGCGGCGTTTCCATACCAGATGTAGTCACGAGCGGAGCCCGGTGCGTACCAGAAGATGTCGTCGCAGCCGTCGCCGTCGAAGTCCCCGACGATCGGCTCGTACACGCCGTTGACCGGCAACGGCTCGGAGGTGTGGTCGTCCACACTCGGGTCGTCGAGGCGCCACAGGTAGTCGTTCGCCGAGCCCGGTGCGTACCAGAGGATGAACAGCGACTCCGGTGCCCCGCCACAACTGGAGATCCCGACCAGGGGCTGATACGTCCCCGACACCTGGAACGACTCACTCTCGACGTACGCGTTGTAGTCCTCCGGTGGTGCCGAACCCGCCGGCGACGGGCTCACCATCGCTCCGCCGAAGATCGCTGTTGACGCGAGAAAACCCGCGAAGATCCGCCGCATGCCCTGCCTCTTTCCTGCCCGAAGGCTCGCCGTACCACCCATCCCGATCGGGACGAGTCGGAACATACCACTCGTCGCGATCACGTCGGTGCCTAGCCTCCGGTGATGCCCCGCACTCCCGTCGCTGTCGTCAGCGGTGCCAGCTCCGGCATCGGTGCGGCCACCGCTCGCCTCCTCGCCGCCGACGGCTGGGAGGTCGTGGTCGGCGCACGCCGCATCGATCGCATCGAGGCCCTCGCCGACGAGATCGGCGGGAGGGCGCACCCCCTCGACGTCACCGATCCCGCCTCGGTCGAGGCCTTCTGCGAATCCGTCGGCGGCTGTCACCTCCTGGTCAACAACGCTGGCGGCGCGGTCGGGGTCGAACCCCTGGCCGAGGCCGTCGACGACAAGTGGCAGATCATGTTCGAGACCAACGTCCTCGGGCTGATGCGGATGACCCGCGCCCTGCTGCCGCGCCTGATCGAGTCGGGCGACGGTCACGTCGTCAACGTCACCTCGATCGCCGCGCTGCAGGGATATCCCGGTGGATCCGGCTACAACGCCGCCAAGTTCGGCGCACGGGGCGTGACCGAGTCACTGCGCCACGAACTCCTGGGCGAGCCCGTGCGCGTCACCGAGGTGCTGCCCGGGATGGTCGAGACCGAGTTCAGCGTCGTCCGTCTCGACGGCGACCAGGAACGGGCGGACGCGGTCTACGAGGGTCTGACCCCGCTGAACGCGGGCGACGTCGCAGAGTGCATCCGTTGGACCGCTTCACTCCCGAGTCACGTCAACGTCGACCAACTCGTGGTCAAGCCACGCGACCAGGCCGACGCGTTCCGGGCCCACCGGACCCGGAACGCGTGAGCCCGGCGGTTCACCCTCGGCCCGGGAACTCGGGGACCTGAGCTCGCTCGACCGGCGCTTCCTCTGCCTTCCGCCCCGGCAACCACAGGTAGTCGGGGGCGGGACCCGGTGCGTGCCACACGTGGAGCAGGCTCGCACGCGGCGAGCGCACGTCGTCCACGTAGGTGCCGTTGATCGTCCCCGGGACCGTCTCGACGTTGCCCTCCTCGTCCAGGTCCACCAAAAGGAGGAGGTCCTCGGCCGCTCCGGGGCCATAGAGCACGAAGCCACCCACGCTCGCCTCCACCGTGAAGCTCCCGTCGAGATGAACCGCCTGGGAGGTGTGGGATCCCGTCTCCGGGTCGATGTCCGACCAGAAGTAGTCGGAGCCGGGGCCCGGCCGGTGGAAGTACAACGAACTCCCCAGCGACCCGATGTCGTAGTCGCCGTTCACTGCTGGCGCCACGTGGCTCCCGAAGCCTCGATCGAGGAACCCGGTCCAGAAGTAGTCGGTCCCGGGGCCGGGGCTGTACCAGAAGATGTCGTCCGTGGCGCTCTCCCCGAATCGGCTGACGACGGGCTCGTAGACGCCGTTGACGGTGAACGGTACCGAGGTGAACGTGGTGGCAGGCGAGTTCCACCACACGTAGTCGGGAGCCGTGCCGACGCCGTACCAGAAGATGTCGTCACATCCGTCGGCGTCGAAATCCCCGACGATCGGTTCGTAGACCCCGTTCACCGGCATCGGCGTCGAGGTGTAGGTCAGCGGTTCGGCGTCCTGGATCTGCCACAGATGGTCCGCCGCAGTCCCCGGGGCGTACCAGAAGATGAACGCCGGGTTCTCCTCGCTGCAGTTCAACCCCGCGATGGGGATGTAGTCCCCGTTCGCCGTGATGGGGACACTGCGGAAGTACTCGTTGAAAGTCTCCTGGAGCGGAGGTCCTGCCTCGACCGCCGACTTGGGGAACACCATCGCTCCCAGGAGAACGCCGACCGCGAGGGCGGCACGCGCTACGTGTTTCATCTATCGCTCCATTGCTCCGACCGAGCCCACCGCCCAGCGTCGTCGTGACCATACTTGTGATCCCCCACTACCCCGCCCGGACGCGAGAACGCCGGACCCGCGCACGCGGATCCGGCGTCGACCTCTCGCCTGGCGGTTCAGCCCGACGAGCTGGCGCCGTCCACGACCCAGAGGTAGTCGGCTGCAGCGCCCGGGGCGTGCCAGAGGAACCCGAGGTTGGTCACGGCCGGCGAGCGCAGGGCGGGCGTGTAGTCACCGTTGATCGAGGCGGGAGTCGTCGTGAGGGTCCCATCCTCGTCGATGCCCGTGATCGCATGGTCCTGGGCGGCGCCGGGCCCGTAGAGCAGGATCGAGAGCGGGCCCATCAGGGGGGTGTACGAACCGTTGATGTCGATCGGGATGACCGTCGCCGGCCCCGACAGCCCTTCCCGGAACTGCCCCCAGAGGTAATCCTGGCCCGGTCCGGGCTTGTGGAAGAGCACCGTCCCGTTGCTGGCAGCAGTTCGGTAGTCACCGTTGACCGGCGGCGCGGCGACACTGTCGAACGTGCGGTCGGCCTGCCCGGTCCAGATGTACTCGGCCCCCGACCCCGGCGCGTACCAGAGGATGTCGTCGGCGCCCTTGTCGAAGTTCGTGACGACCGGACGATACGTACCGTTGACCGACGCCGTCTGCGACGTGAAGGTGGAGTCGCCGTTGTTGTACCAGACATGGTCGGCGGCGCCGCCGGCGCCGTACCAGAAGATGTCGTCGCAGTAGTCGCCGTCGAAGTCACCGATCAACGGTTCGTAGGTGCCGTTGATCGTGACCGGCGTGGACGTCCAGGACAATGGTTCGACCGAGTCGATGGTCCACAGGTGGTCGGGCGCCGTCCCCGGCCCGTACCAGAGGATGAAGAGGTCCTCCTCCTTCTCGCAGCCGTTCACCCCCATGATGGGCACGTAGTCACCCGTCACCTGGAAGGCCTGACTGTCGAAATACTCGTTGTACGAGTCGACCGGGGGAAGACCCCCGGCGCCGGCCGCGGTGTCGACCGCGAGCACACCCCCCACCACCGCCATGGCCGCGAGGAGTACGCGAAGGATTCTGTTCATGATTTCCGCCGTTCTGTTGCTGTCACGTCGAGGTCCGCTCCCCGATCGCTGCCGAACGTAACAGGACTGAACGACCCCGCCCGTGGACTTGCGTCCCGCTCCCACGGCAGGGGGCGCTCCTAGGCTCGCACCGTGACCGACACCGTGATCCGCCGAGCGTCCGCCCATCCGCCACTCGGCTCCCGCACGCCATCGCGAACCGAGGACTTCTTCGACGAGGAGCAACTCGCCGATCTCCGCGCCTACGCGCGCCCCGTGAAACGTGTGCGCCTCGTCGGACGCGCCGTCGGGATGGCCGTCGACCTCGTCCTGATCTTCGTGGCGGATCTCGGCCCCGTCCTCGACGATGCCGTCGGCGGGATGCCGTGGCCGGTCCGCTTGCTCGTCGTCGCCGGCGCCCTCGGTCTCGTCGCGCAGGTCGTGCAGTTGCCCTTCGACTGGTGGGCGACGATGGTCCACGACAAGCGCCACGGCCTGTCGAACCAGTCCCCCGCGCTCTGGGTCGGAGACCAGATCAAGGAAGCGGTCCTGGGCGTGGTGCTCATCGGCGTGTTGCTCGTGCCCGTCTACGCGGCGGTCCGCGGCGTCGAGACGTGGTGGCTGATCGGGGGCCTGATCTTCTTCGGGATCGCGCTCACGCTGAACTTCGTCTACCCGGTGCTGATCATGCCGCGGTTCAACAAGTTCACGCCGATGCCCGAAGGTGAGCTCCGGAGTCGGATCGAACAGATCGCCGACCTCGCCGAGACCGACATCGAGGGCGTCTACACGATGGACGGATCGAAGCGGTCACGTCGTGGCAACGCGTTCGTCGCCGGGTTCGGGCCCACGAAGCGGGTCGTCGTGTTCGACACGATGCTCGACTTCCCGATCGAACAGATCGCACAGGTCGTCGCCCACGAGATCGGCCACTACCGGCTCAACCACATCCCGAAGACGTTCCCGCTCGCCGGGCTCCAGATGCTCGTCTCACTCGCGTTCGTTCAATACGTCGGCGGCAACGACACCGTGCTCGGCTGGGCCGGCGTCGACGATCTCGGGGACCCGGCCGCCGTGCCGGTCTTCGTGCTCGCCTTCGGCGTCCCGGCCGCGGCGATGGGACTCGTGGCCGCATGGGTGTCGCGTCGCAACGAGCGAGAGGCCGATCTCGAGGCGCTCGAACTGCTGGGCGATCCGACGTCGTTCGTGTCGATGTGGCCCCGGTTCGTCGCCCTCAACAAGTCGGATCTCGAACCGGGCCCGTGGGAGCGGTGGAACTCGTCACATCCCGAGACCGCCGAACGCATGCAGTTCGGCCTCGACTGGGCAGCGATGAACGACGTTCCGGCCGTGGCACCCGGCCCGGCAGCAGTGCCCGCGGTCGGAGACGATCAGACGTCGTCGGACTGAGGGCGGAGCACCGCCCGCGTCGTCGCCGGATCGAACCCTCGCACGTCACCCATCACGACGTCGTCGACCGGGCCATCGCCGTGGAGCACGCTGACATCGCCCGTGGTCTCGAGCACGACGGCCCGGACGTCCTCGATCCGATGCACGTTGTTCTGTCGCAGCTTGGCCCGGACATCGTCCTCGGTGACCCGGGCGGCGGTCAGGTTGTCCTCGATGAACTCGCCCTCGAGCATCAGCGCGATCGGCTTGTTGTCGACGAGTCGTTGACCCCAACCGGAGCGACGACGCATCTGGGCGATGCTCCACTGCGCGGCGTAGAGGACGATGAGCGCGAGCACCCCGTTGGCCAGCGACGTCGACGAGGCGGCGACCGACGCGACGATCGAACCGGTGGCGAGCGTGACGACGAAGTCGAAGCTCGACATCTTGGAGAACGACCGGAGACCGACGACGCGAGCGATGAGGATGACGCACGCGAAGATCACCAGCGCCGACACCACGACCAACCAGATCTGGTTCCAGTCGGTGGAGAGCCAGAGCTCGGTCACAGGCCCAGCGCCGTGTCCAGGCCGACCGTGAGGCCGGGCAGGTCGGCGACCTTCTTGACGCCGACGAGCACTCCCGGCATGAACGAGTCGCGGTCGTAGGAGTCGTGGCGGATCGACAGCGTCTGGCCAGTGGCCCCGAGGAGGACCTCCTGGTGGGCGACCATGCCCCGCATCCGAACCGAATGAACCGGGATCCCGCCCGGACCCTTGCCACCGCGAGCGTGTTCAACGACCTCGGACTCGGTGGGATCGTCGGCCCACTCGTCCGATGCCGCCGCCAACCGCTCGACCGTGAGCATCGCCGTGCCCGACGGCGCATCGACCTTGGCGTCGTGGTGGTACTCGATGACCTCGGCGGTGTCGAAGTGCGGGGCAGCGAGTTCGGCGAAACGCATCATCAACACCGCGCCGATCGCGAAGTTGGGAGCGATGAGACAGTTGGAGTCGGTGAACGTCGACCGGAAACGTTCGTGGTCGTCGTCGTCGAAGCCGGTGGTACCGACGACGGCGTGCACGCCGTGTTCGGCGGCCCAGGCCAGGTTGTCGCGCGCCGCCTCGAGGCGGGTGAAGTCGACCACGACATCGACGCCGGCGCGCTCGAACGCCTCGGCTCCGCCGGCGACGGTCAACGGCGGGACGTTCGCGCCCCGCGCGACGAGATGGAGGTCGATGCCCTCGTGATGTGGGTCCACGGCCGCCACCAGTTCGGTCGCACGATCCGAAGCGACAGCGGCACACACCGTGCTCCCCATACGTCCGCCAGCACCGAAGACTCCTACTCGAATGGTCACGTCCGGAAGAGTAGGAGACGACAGCACGAATCGCGCCAGGAGCACCCCGAACTGCGCGCCGACCCTTCGGTACGTTCATCGATGTTGCAGTGAGTTCCGGAGCGGACGACGGATGGGAGCGGCCAGATGTACGACGAACGCAGGCGATGCCGTGTCCGCCCGGCCATGCGTGGTGGTCGACCCCCCTGCCGCGAACGGTTGCGGATCGTGCCGAAGCACCAACACCAGAAGCGCCCGCGGACGCACGCCCGCCCCACGCGCTGAAGCGCCGACTCAGACGGCGGCGCCGAGCGACCCCGCATCGACCGGCCCGACCGCGGCGACCGTGCGCGGTGCGGTGAGCAGCCGTGACAGCAGCGTGTCGACCTCGTCGATGGTGACGGCGCGTAGACGGTCGAGTTGTTCGTCGAGATCGACGACGGTGCCGGTCGCAAGCAACATCCGGCCGATGCGGCCCATGCGGCTTCCCGAGTCCTCGAGGCCGAGCTCGGTCGCACCGGCGAGGTAACCGCGAGCAACGTTGAATTCGTCAGGGGTGACGCCGGATTCAATGATTCGCGTCAGCTCCGATTCGAGCACCTCGAGCGTCTCGGCCGACCGCCCTGGTGACGTGCCCACGTAGGTACCGAGCATTCCGGCGTCGGAGTGCGACTCGACCCACGAGTACACCGCGTACGCGAGACCGCGGTCCTCTCGGATCGACTGGAACAGACGCGACGAGGTGCCGCCGCCGAGGATCTGGTTGGCGATCGTCATCGCGTAGCGGTCGTCGTGACCCGCCGGCAGTCCACGCCAGCCGAGAACGAGGTGGATCTGCTCTCCCGGCCGTTCGTGGGTGTGCAGCGGGACGATGTCGTCACTGGGGACGACGCGGTCCGGCGGCTCGCCGCCCGGTGAGAGGTCGAGGTGGGTCGCCACGGCGTCACAGAACGCTGCATGGTCGATGCGGCCGGCCGCGGCGACGACGAGGTTGGCGGGGCGGTAGTGCTTCTCGAAGAAGTCGGCGATGTCATCGCGTCGCATCGCCCGCACGGTGTCGGCGTCACCCAAGACCTCTCGGCCCAATGGGTGGGCCGGGAACATCCCGTCGGCTGCGAGCGTGTGGACGAGGTCTTCAGGCGTGTCGAGCGCCGACCAGAGTTCTTCGAGGATGACCTCGCGCTCGGCGTCGATGTCGACCTGGCGCAGTGCCGGTGCGGACAGCACGTCGCCGAGGAGTTCGACGCCGAGGCGCCAGTCCCCCGCCGGCAAGCGGGTGTGGAACGCCGTGTGCTCGCGTGAGGTGAAGGCGTTGAGGTCGCCACCGACGGCATCGATCGACTCCGCGATCTGACGGGCAGACCGCTGCTCCGTGCCCTTGAAGAAGAGGTGCTCGAGGAAGTGGCTGGCGCCGGCGATGCCGGGCGCCTCGTCGCGTCCCCCCACACCGACCCAGACGCCGGTGGTCACCGACCGCGCGCCGGGCATGGGATCGGTGACGACGCGAATGCCGTTGTCGAGGGTGGTGAGCTGGGGTTCAGGCGTCATTCGGAGCCGCCTCGGCAGAAGATGTGATCCCGGGTCGGGATCGGCAGTAGGGCAAAACGGCGTGTGGGCCGCCGAAGCGGCCCACACAGCGTCAGTTCAGGTGTCGATCAGCGACGACGACCGCGTCCGCGGCCTCCGCCACCACCGCCACCGGTGGGCTTGTTCTCGGGACCGAGATCCCCGAACTCTTCCTTGAGCTCTTCGTCGAAGGCGTCTTCGAAGGAGACGAACTCGGTGTCGCCACCCTTGTCGTCACCGGCGTCGCCGCCCGAATCGCGCTCGGGCTTCTTGTCGCCACGGGGCTTGCGATCCCGACCACCGTCGCGACCGCCGCGGTCACGACCGCCACCGCCGCCACCACCGTTGCCGGAGTCGGAGTCACCGTCGTCCGCGGGCTCGGAAGCCATCGAGAGGCTGACCTTGCCGTTGGGATCGATGTCGTCGACCCGGACCTCGACCTCTTGGCCGAGCTCCAGTTCGTCCTCGACCTTGTCGATGCGGCGCTTGCCGCCGATCTTGGAGATGTGGAGGAGACCGTCACGGCCCGGGAGGATGTTGACGAACGCACCGAACTTGGTGATGTTCACCACGCGGCCCATGTAGACCTCGCCGACGCCTGCGGCGGGCGGGTTCACGATCAACTCGATCTGGCGACGAGCTTCCTCGACGGCGTCCTTGTCGGTGCCACCGATGGTGACGGTGCCCACGGCGCCGTCGTCGTCGACGCCGATGTCGGCGCCGGTCTCGCCCTGGATCGTGTTGATCATCTTGCCCTTGGGGCCGATGACCTCGCCGATCTTGTCGATCGGGATCTCGCAGCTGACGATCTTCGGGGCGGAACCCTGGACGTCGTCGCGGGGCTCGCCGATGCACTCGTTCATGATCCCGAGGATCTCGGTGCGGGCGTCCTTGGCCTGCTGGAGCGCGGCGGCCAAGACGTCGGCCGGGAGGCCTTCGATCTTGGTGTCGAGCTGCAGCGCGGTCACGAAGTCGCTCGTACCGGCGACCTTGAAGTCCATGTCGCCGAAGGCGTCTTCGGCACCGAGGATGTCGGTGAGGGTCGTGTACTTGCCGTCCTCGTAGATGAGGCCCATGGCGATGCCGGCGACCGGCGCTTTGATGGGCACGCCGCCGTCCATGAGCGACAGGCTCGACGAGCAGACCGACGCCATCGACGTCGAACCGTTCGAGGCGAGCACCTCGGAGACGAGACGGAACGTGTAGGGCCACTCGTCCATGTTCGGGATGACGGGGAGCAGCGCACGCTCGGCGAGGAGACCGTGGCCGACCTCACGACGCTTGGGGCTGCCGACGCGGCCGGTCTCGCCGTTGGCGTGGGGCGGCATGTTGTAGTGGTGCATGTACCGCTTCTTGTCCTGCGGCCCGAGGTTGTCGAGCAGCTGGTCCATCTTCGGCATGCCGAGGGTGAGGACGTTGAGGACCTGGGTCTCGCCACGCTGGAAGAGGCCCGAACCGTGGGCGGAGTCGAGGATGCCGACCTCGGCGGTGACCGGGCGGAGATCCGCCGGGCCACGACCGTCGATGCGGATGCCCTCGTTGACGACGCGCTCGCGGATGACCTTCTTGAAGATCGACTTGATGGCGCCGCCGATCTCCTTCTCGCGGCCGGGGAACTCGTCGGCCAGCTCGGCGCGGACGGCGTCCTTGAGCTCGCGCTCGGCGGCCTCGCGCTCGGCCTTGACGGCGATGGCGCCGACGTCGCGCAGACGGTCGGTGGCGACGTCGGCGACCTTGGCGAGGACGTCGTCCTCGTAGTCGGTGGCCGCGGTCCACTCGATGGGCTCGCGGGCGCCGTAGGCGGCGACGAGCTCACGCTGGAGATCGATGGAGGCCTTGATCGAGGCCTTGGAGTCCTCGAGGCCCTGGGCGATGGCTTCCTCGGTGACGAAGGGAGCGCCGTTCTGGTAGTGCTCCCACGCACGCTCGGTGCCGTTGGCCTCGACCATCATGATGGCGATCTCGCCGGCGTCGTTCTCGCGTCCTGCGACCACGAGGTCGAAGGTCGATTCCTCGATCTCTTCGTGCTCGGGGTGCGGGACCCACTCGCCGTCGGTGTCGAAGGCCATGCGGACGGCGCCGATGGGGCCGTCGAAGGGCAAGCCGGTGAGCATGAGCGCAGCGGACGCACCGTTGATGGTGAGGACGTCGTAGGGGTTGCGGTTGTCGGACGCCATGATCGTGGACACGACCTGGGTCTCGTTGCGGTAGCCGTTGGGGAAGCTCGGCCGCAGCGGGCGGTCGGTCAGGCGGCAGGTGAGGATGGCGAGGTCGGTGGGCCGACCTTCACGACGGAAGAACGAGCCGGGGATGCGACCCGCTGCGTACATACGCTCTTCGACGTCGATCGTCAGCGGGAAGAAGTCCATGCCTTCGCGAGGCTTGGCGGCGCCATTGGCGGTGACGAGGGTCTTGGTGCCCCCGATGGAGGCCAGGACGGCGCCCTGGCTCTGCTGGGCCAACTTGCCGGTCTCGAAGACCAGTTCCTTGTCGGCGCCAGGGATCGCGGCAGAAACCCGCGTGGGTTCGGTTGTCATGTTCGGGATTGCTCCTGTGTATGGCCCGGCACCAGCCACGCCCCCTCTGGGCTTTTCGTGTGACTGGATGTCCGGTACGAGGCAGCAGGGCCAGTTCCCAGTCGGCGACTCCCGAAACACTTGCTTCGGAGGTGGGCGACTGGCAGCTGACCTTGAGGCTGCTGCCGATGGTTGGTTTGATCTAACGCTTGCTTTGGATGAGCAACGGACGGCCGCTGGGGCCGTCCGTTCCTCGAGACTCTATTAGCGGCGCAGGCCGTGGGTGGCGATGATCGTGCGGTAGCGCTCGACGTCGTTCTTGCGGACGTAGTCGAGGAGCCGCCGGCGACGACCGACCAGCTTCAGCAGGCCGCGTCGTGTGTGGTGGTCCTTCTTGTGGGCCGCCAGGTGCTCGTTGAGGTGGGAGATGCGCTCGGTGAGGAGTGCGATCTGCACCTCGGACGAACCGGTGTCGGTGTCGTGGGTGCGATGCTCGGCGATGACGTTCGCCTTGTTGGCATCGATCTTTTCGGACATACGTGAAGGACCTTCTTCTACTTCGGTGGGTATCGGACCCGGCTGCCCCAGCCGTCCCTGCCTCGGAGGAGACACGGCGAGAGGGGGAAGCGGTGACGACGTACGTAGGTGCCGGACGAACCGGATTCCCCATGCAGCACGAAGCCAATGGAGAACGATACCAGCAGTGATCGAGCGTGCACCTAATGCAGTGTCGGAGCGAGCCGTCAGCCCTCGCGCGCCGGCTTGATCGAGTAGCGGTACGCCGGCTTGCGGCGGCGGGTGCCGACCTTCGCGAACTCGAGCGGCGGGGTCATCTTGCGGATGGGCGCGTGCGGCACGAAGAACGAGTCGTCGACCTCCTGCAGCGTCGCCGTGTCGGGGTCGAGTCCGTGGTCGCGCACGGCCTGGCGATACGCCGCACCGAACGGGCCGTCGAGCAGGTCGCCCACGATCGCGGGAAGCGTCTCGGGGTCGCGGAGCGGCCAGCAGTGGTTGGCACCCTCGACGATGACGAACTCGCCGTTGGCTCGGCGGGCGGCGTCCTTGGCCGTCTGGAACGGCACGGCAAAGTCGCGCGTGCCGTGGATGGCGACGACGGGCACCTGTTCCTGAGCGAGGCGCTGGAGCATCCAACGACTCCCCCGGCTGCGCAGGATCGACACGGCCGGCCCGAGGAGGCGCCATGGCCGGGTGACGTGGCCGACCAGGGTCGGGAGGAAGAGCTTGCCGAGCTTGACGGCCTGCTCTGGGTTCTTCAACACCGGCGGCGTGCTCATGGCGTCGAGGGCCAACAGGACCACGACGCCGGCCATGGCCGGGGGGAACACGCGACCCACGTTGACGAGTCGGTCCCAGGTCTCGCCGACGATGGCGTCGATCAGGATGACGCCGAGCGCCCGCTCGGGTTCGGTTCCACAGAGCTGCGTCACCACTCGGCCACCCATCGAGTGGCCGGCGAAGAATGCTCGTCGGATGCCCAACTCGTCGAGCACGCGGCCCAGCAGCGCCGAGTACTCCTTGAAGTTCGCGCCCCCCGACGGCAGCCCCTGCGTGCTCCCGTGGTTGGCGGTGTCGATCGCGACGACCTTGAATCCCATCGACACCAGACGCGAGAGCGTCTGGGCATACAGGAAGCCCTCGGCGGTGAAGCCGTGCACCAAGACGAGCGGAACGCCGACCCCGGACACCGACACGCCGACCTCGTGGCCGTCGGAGAGGGTGAAGATGTGGCGAGCGAGACGCGGCGCCGCGACCTCGCCGTCGGAGACCTCGCCATCGGATTCGGGCCCGACCACGGGGGTCTCGGTCTCGGGGAGCAGCCGCAGGAGCGTGTCGGTTGCCTTGGCAGCGGCATCGGACGGCGTCGGTGTGTCTTCCCGACGGATCGGGATCACCACGGCGTCATCGGGAAGATCGTCGGCCTTCCCCGCCGCCTGGCTCATGCAACTCGCCCGCGTCGTCCCATGGGACGAGTATGCCAGGGAGCACTCTGCACACCGGCTATGAGGACTGGCCCCGACCGCTAGTGATCCAGACGGCCCAGGACATTTCGGACATCGACGCAGTCTTGTTCGATCTGGGCCACCAGTGCGTCGACCGAATCGAACTTCTCCTCGCCACGAATGCGCTCGACGAACCGGACCGCGACGTGTTCGTCGTACAGGTCGCCGTCGAAGTCCAGGACGTGCGCCTCGAGCAAACTGGCGTCGGCAGTCTCGTAGAAGGTCGGACGACGTCCGAGCGAGATGGCGGTCGCGTGCACAGCGCCGACCTGTGCGTCCGGGGCGGCACGCTCGATCCAACCGGCATAGATCCCGTCGGCAGGGAGTTGGATGCTGCCTGGCACCGACACGTTGGCGGTGGGGAAACCGATCTCTCGACCGCGGGCGTCGCCATGGGCGACCACGCCACGCACCTCGTGATCGCGTCCGAGCATCGCCGAGGCCTTCGCGAGATCGCCCTCAGCCAACGCACGACGGATCGCCGTCGACGAAACCCGCTCGCCGCGCTCGGCCGGTGCGCCGTCGGCATCGACCAGCGGCATCCCCTGGACCTCGAATCCGAGCGACGGTCCCATCTCCTCGAGCAGTGCGACGTTGCCGCCGCGCCCCTTCCCGAAGTGGAAGTCGGCCCCCACGATGATCGAACGAGCTCCGAGGCAATCGACGAGGACCTCTTGCACGAACTCCTCCGCCGTCTCGGCGGCGCGGAGTTCGTCGAAGGTCACGACGACGACGACGTCGATGCCCGTGGACTCCAACAGCTCGAGCTTCTGATCGAGGTCGCACAACAACTTCGGCGCGGACTCCGGCCGCACCACCGATGCGGGGTGCCGGTCGAAGGTGACCATGGCCGACGAGAGACCCTGGTCGGCTGCGACGGCCTTGACCCGATCGATCACGGCTCGGTGGCCGAGGTGCAGGCCGTCGTAGGCGCCGATCGTGACGACGGCGCCACGGCCGAGGTCCGGACGAGCCTGCGTGTCGCGGACGATCTGCACAGCCGAAGGCTACGACCGCGCCGGCCCGAGGCAGAAACCCCGGTGGTTCAGATCGTCAGAAGCTCTCGGAGATGTTGAGCGCCGCGGGCCCCAGGACGACGACGAACAGCGACGGCAGGATGCAGAACACCAACGGGAACACGATCTTGACCGGGAGGGACGCCGCCTTCTCCTCGACCCGGGAACGGCGCTTGTCGCGCAGCTCTTGGGACTGCACGTTGAGGATGCGGGCGATCGGCAGGCCGTGCTTGGTCGACTGGCGGATCGAGACCACGAACTGCCGCAGATCCGGGACATCGGTTCGCTCGACCATGCGTTCGAGCGCATCCTGACGTGGGACGCCGACCTGCAGGTCCTGGAGGACCCGGGTCAGCTCCTCGGCCAGCGGCCCCGAACGGCCTTCGGCCGACCGAGCCATCGCTGCGTCGAACCCGAGCCCGGCCTCGACGCTCACCGACAGCTGGTCGATGATGTCGGGGAGTTGGCGCTCGATGAGGCCTTGGCGTTCGTCGGACTTGCGGTCGAGCCAGGCCGTCGGGGCGGCGTAGCCGATGCCGAAGACGATGATGGCGAGCAGGATCGAGTTCCGGTCGCGCTCCCCCGTCAGGATCGAGAACGCGATGGCCGAGCCGATGAGCAGCGAGAAGACGCGGATCACCAGCATGCGTTCGACGGTCCAGCCGGTGTCGTGCAGACCGGCGAGCTCGAGCTTGCGCTGCGTCTTGGCGGCGGTGCCGCTCCCGGTCAGCCCCTTCGCGAAACGCGCGATCCCGGCGAAGAACGGGTCGAGCAGCCGGGTGCGAGCGGACGCGCTGAGGGCGATCTGGCGGCTGTCGCCGAGATTCCCGCTCCGGGACAGGTTCTCCTGCACTGCACTGATCGGCTTCTCGCCGGCCAGCGCCCACACGAGCACGATGACCGAGCATGCGACGAGTGCTGCTCCGATGATGACGACGGCGGTGCTCACGACGGCCTCCTACAACTCCACGTCGACGAGCTTCTTGAGCCAGACGGCTCCGGCGATCAACAACACGATGCCGCCACCGAGGATGACCAGACCGCCGGTGCTCGTGAACAGCGGGTCCAGGTAGTCGGGGTTCGACGCATACAACAGCAGGCCCATGGCGATCGGGAGGATCCCGAGCACGAGGCCCGACATGCGACCCTCTGCCGTCAGGGCGCTGATCTGACGTCGCAGCCGGTTGCGGGCACGGATGGTCTCGGAGACCTTGTCGAGGATCTGCGCGAGGTCACCACCCACCTGGTGATGGATGCGGATGGCGTCGACGACCCATTCGAAGTCCTCGTTCTGAACCCGGTTCGACACGCTGGCCAGTGCATCTTCGGTGGTGCGTCCGAGGCGACTCTCGAGCACGGCACGGCCGAACTCGGTTCCGATCGGATCGTCCATCTCCTCGGCCACACTGTCGATGGCCTGCCCGATGCCGAAGCCGGACCGCAGCGAACCGGCCATGAGCAACAGCGCATCGCTCAACTGATCACCGAACTTCGCGTTGCGGCGTTTCGCCATGAACTTCAGGAACGTCGGCGCCCCGAAGATCGGGACGAGGACGCCGATGATCAGCCCGACGATGCCCATGAACAGGTACAACAGGAACCCGGCGACGACGGCGACACCGACGACCAGGGCGACGAACTCCCCGGCGCGCATGATCAGGCCGGCGCGGTCGAGGGCAGCGTCGATCGACGAGCCCTGCTCGGATCGCTCGACCGCACGGTCGGCGACCCGGGTGGCGGTGTCGCGGAAGGACTCGACGAACCGTTCGCCGGCGCCGGTGTCGTGGTGGACCGGCGCTCGGTCGCTGGCGAGCGAACGACGCCGTTGCCGCTCGTTCGAGTCGGGCAACACGGCGTAGGCGGTGATGCCGAGCGCGAGCGCGATCAGCGCGGCGCCGACCCAGAGGACCCACCCCTGTTCGAGCGTGCCGGCCTCTGTCGTCCCGGTGAGGGGCGTCACCGTGCGGGTGGCGACCTCGTCGTCGGGGTCGTCGGCTGCACCGCCGGGGCGGTCGGGCAACGCGACTTCGATCGAGGCTTCGGCCCCGCTCGAGCCGACCTCGACCGCGAAGGTCGCCGTGGGCGCGTCGGTGACGGATTCGAACACGATGTCGTACTGGTTCGCGATGCGCTGGCCCAGATCGACGTACGCAGCGGCGAGCGCTCCGGGGTCGGAGGCCGGGACCACCGATCCGTCGGCGGCATCGGCGAGCGCGTCGAGCGCGGCCTCGTCGGCCTCGCTGGACTGGAGCGAGACGGCGAAGAAGTCGGTCTCGGTGCCCTCGAGCGTCGCGACGGCGCCATCGAGGTCGGCGGCCGAGACGGTGTCGCCGCCGTCGCTGAGCACGATGACCGCAGAACGGGTGGCATCGGAAGCCGAGATCTGTTGGGCGGAGAGACGCACCCCGTCGTAGAGCGCGGTCTCGCCGCCGGTCGCGAGCGCGTTGACGGCGTCGCGGCTCGAGTCCCGGTTCGTGGTGAACCCCGAGCGGAGATCGGCGGTGTTGCCGAAGCTCACGATCGCGACCCTCGCGTTCGAGGGCAGCTCGTCGATGAACTGCAGCGACGCAACCTTGGCCTGGGCGAGCGGATCGCCTGCCATCGATCCCGAGACGTCGATGGCGAGGACGACGTCGAGGGTCTCGTCGGAGAGCGCGTCGACCTCGGCCTCGACCGGATCGCCGTTCTCGGTGACGACGACATCGTCGGCGTCGAGGTCGGCGATCGCGGCGTCGCCCGACAGGGCGACCGACAGCCGCACGGTCGGGAAGTCCGACAAGTCGGTGGCGATGACCTCGGCGTCGGGCACCGCCTGCGCACCGCTCGCTGGCGCTGCGCCGATCGACAAGAGCGCAGCCAGCAGGACGACCAGTGCCGCTGCGCCGGCCCGTCGGGTCGCGTTCACCGACGGCCCCGGTTCACGGCGATCGCGTCGTTGACCACGTTGGACTCCGAGAACAGTTCGGCCGGCAGGATGAACCCCTGATCCGACAACCGCTCCGAGAACGACGGGCGGATGCCGGTCGGCTCGGGCAGTCCGCGGAACCGACCGTTGTCGTCGACGCCCGCACCGAAGTCGAAGTCGAACAGGTTGTTGGCCGTGATCGTGTCGTTTTCCATGCCCACGATCTCGACCACCTGTGTGATCCGTCGGGAACCGTCTCGCAGACGGCTGATGTGGACGATCAGGTCGATCGCGCTGGCGATCTGTTCGCGGATGGCACGGATCGGGAGTTCGAGGCCCGCCATGAGCACCATCGTCTCCATGCGGGACAGCGCATCGCGAGGCGTGTTGGCGTGCAACGTGCCGAGGGAGCCCTCGTGGCCGGTGTTCATGGCCTGGAGCATGTCGAGCGCCTCACCGCCACGACACTCACCGACGATGATTCGGTCAGGACGCATGCGCAGCGCGTTGCGCACCAGGTCACGGATGGTGACCTCGCCGCTGCCCTCGATGTTGCGCGGGCGACTCTCGAGACGGACCACGTGGCGCTGGTTCAGCTTGAGTTCGACCGCGTCCTCGATGGTGACGATGCGTTCCCCGGGGGGGATGAAGTTCGACAACACGTTGAGCAGCGTCGTCTTGCCGGTGCCGGTACCGCCGCTGACCAACACGTTGAGCTTGCCCTCGACGCAAGTCGACAAGAAGTCGACGAGCACCGGTGTCGCTGCACCGGTGCGGACGTAGTCGTCGGCCTTGAGCACGAGCTTGGAGAACTTGCGGATGGTGAGGGCCGGGCCGTCGACTGCGAGCGGCGGGATCACGGCGTTGACACGCGAGCCGTCGGGGAGGCGGGCGTCGACCATGGGTGACGACTCGTCGATGCGGCGCCCGATGGCGCTGACGATGCGATCGATCACCCGGCGAAGCGCCTGGTCGTCAGCGAAGGCGATCCCCGTGTCCTCGAGGAGTCCACGACGTTCGACCCACACTCCGTCGGTGTTGTTGGCCATGATCTCGGTGATGTCGTCGTCCTCGAGGAACGGCGTGATCGGGCCGTAGCCGATGACATCGGCGCTGATCTCGTCGACCAGCCGGGCTTTCTCGTCGGCCGACAGCGCGGTGTCCTCGGCGTTCATGATGTCGGCGAGGCTGTCGCGTGCCATGTCGAGCAACTGGTCGTCGCTCATGTCGGCGTCGTTCTTCCGCTCGGCGATCCGCTGCATGAGCGCCGACGAGACCTTTTTCTTGATCACCGCGTACGGATCGGCACGTGGCTTCTCGGTGTCTTCTTCATCCTCGACCGGGTCCTGCCCGCCCGCCTGCTTGAGTCGATCTCCGAGCTTCATCTAGTTCCGCCTCCTGAGCAGGCCGCCGGGCCGGCGTCCGCTGTTGTGACCGTCATCGGCATCGGGGTCGGCGTGGAACCGGTCGACGAGGCTCCACAGTGGCCCGGTGGCCGGCGAGGGTTCATCCATCTCGAGGATGGGGGTGCCCTGGTTCATCGACACCGGCAGCGTCCGCGAACTCGGGACGAGCACGTCGGGCTCCATGCCGATCGTCGAGGCGATGTCGGCCACGTCGAGACCCACCTTCGCGTCGCTGCGATTGAGCACGAAGTGACGCTGGTGGCTGGTCATCCCGATGCTGTCGAGCGCGTCGATCGTCTTGCGCAGTCCACGCACGCTGGCGACGTCGGTCGCCGCCACGAACACCAGGTCCGTGGCGTGGTCCATGACGGTGAGTGTGCGCTCGCCGAGCCCCGGGTCGGTGTCGACCACGACGTACCGGAACTCGTCGGCGAGCATCGACACCGCTTTGGTGAATGCCTGCGCGGTGATCTCGTCGGCGACGCCGGGTTGGTCGGGTGCGCACAGGGCGAACAGCCCCGATCGGTGCGGGGTCAGGTGGACCTTGACCTCGGTGACGTCCTGGAGACCGCCGGCGATGGCGTCGCGGATGTTGGTCTCGGCCAGCAGGCGGAGCGCGTTGCCCACGTCGCCGAACTGCAGGTCGGCGTCGATGAGCGCGACCTCTTTCGGCGCCCGCTGTGCGAGTCCGACGGCGAGATTCGACGCGATCGTCGTCTTCCCGGCGCCGCCCTTGGGCGACATGACCATGATGAGTCGGTTCTCGCGCGACTCGTCGATGCTGTGCATCGTCGCGCGGCGGCGATCGGCCACCTCGATGGCCCGCTTGACCGCCTCTCGGATGCGGTCGCCGTCGGCGCCGGGCGACAACACGTCACGGACACCGGCCTGCATCGCCCGGGCGGCGACCCCGTCGGATACCGGAGCGCCGAGGACCACGGTGACGCCCGGTCGACGATCATCGAAGTCGTGGGCGAGGCGTAGGGCGCGCTCGAGGTCGGTCGCACCGTCGATCAACACGACCGACAGGTCGTCGGCGTCGACGTTGACGCCCGTGGCCAACGGCATGGTCCTGACGGAAACGGAGTCGCCGACCGCGGACTGCACCGCCTGTTCGAGGCTGTCGCCATCGGAGAGGACGACGATCGTCATCCGACCGGCGCCTCTGGGTTGATGATGTTCTCGACGCTGATGCCTTCGCTGGTGACGAGGGCATCGCCGTTGTGCAGCGCCATGTGGAGGTTGGCGTTGAGCGTCTGGGAGTTGCGGACGTAGAGGAGTCGCTCGGTGTCCGGCCCGTCGAGGGCGAGGGTCACCAGGATCGACCCGGATGCCGGAGCCACCCGGTCCTCGGCGTTGCCCGAGACCGGCGCCTCGGGGAGCGGGTTGCCCTGCACGTTGGTGACCAACGCCTGCTGGAGGATGATCTTCGTCAGGCTGAGCCCGGTGTCGACGAGGGTCGGGTCATCGGCGCTCGCGCCCTGGGCGAGCGGATCCGAGTTCTGCGGGATGAAGTCGACCCGGTCGCCGTTGACGATCAGGGCGATCTTGTCGCCGGGGGTCGGGATGCCGCCGACGAACTGTTCCTGCGACATGGCTAGCGTGACCTCGAGGAGCCCCTCGGGGACCTCGACGGATCCACGGCGAGCGTTGAAGTTCTCTGGTTCGACGAAGCGTCCGGCCAGCAGCGTCTCGCCGGCGAGGAAGTCGACCGAGTTGACGAGACCCTGCACCTGCACGAGATCGGACACGACACCCTCGGGCGCGATCTTGGCCGGGATCTGCTCGGTCGTGACCAGATCCTCCATCTGCGCCGCCGGCGTGCCGGCGGGGATCTGTTGCTCGGTCACCAACACGGTGACCAGTTCTTCGCCTTCCAACGCCCGGTCCTCGGCCCCCCGCACGAACACCACGAGGATGACCGTGCCGATCACCGCCATGACCGCCGCGGCGACTACGCCCACCACTTTCTTGTTCACGCTGAATTCCTCTCAGAGAATTTTCCGGCTCGGAACAGTACCGAGATCATTTGAGAATTGACAGGGTTGAGGCACTTGCTCACGGCACCTGGGTCACGACCAACGATGCTGTCGAGTCGAGCAGCGTTCCATTCAGGCTCACCTCGATCGTGTACGTCTTGCCTTTCTGGAAATCCGTACCGACGGGGAAGCTCGCCTCGAATCCCGTGGTGGGAACTTCGGTGACGGTCGCAGCGAACGTCTTGTTCGCCACGGCCTCCACGACAAGACCAGAACAGTCAGTCGAGTCCGCCACATCGATCGTGAAGACGACCTCAGTGGTGCTACCGGTGCTCGCGGGAGGCTTCTCGACCTCCACTCCTTGGGATGACGGGCTCACACCAGTGCCATTGATGATGCAGGGATCCGGCGCCGGGGGGATCGATGGGCCGGGTCCGCTCGATCCGTCGGACGTCTGGCATGCGCTCGCGAAGCGAGTTCCGACCTGGCCGAGGTTCGATCCGACGTCGCAGAGCTGCAAGGACTGATTGCTGTCGTTGACCTCACAGCAGTCCCCACTGGTGAGCCGGAGGAAACGCAGCGTCATCGCATTGTCGTTTGCACCCTGTACGTCGTAGGAGACCAGTTGGACCTCGGCGAAACCGATGACCGGAAACCCTGTCCGGGATCCACCCAGATCGGCGCGCTCGCCGTAGACCGGAAGGCTGAACGTCAGTTGGCTGTCGCGCAGGTCGTCGAGCGCGCTCTGTACGCCGGCAGCATTCCAAGTAGTTCCATTGAAATCGATCAGGCAGGTGACCGGGTCCTGATCGTCGTAGAAACCGCCGGACGCGTCGTCGTCGATGCAGACCTGCTTCTCCTCGTCGTAATCCGCGTCACCGTTGTTGAACGATGCGATGGGGTCCGTCGAACCTTCGCGGAGAGAGTCGACGACGCCAGGCGTGCCGTTTGCCTGACTGGGGAATGACACGAATCCCCAGTTGCCGTTGTTCTGGCCACACTCCGGCGGCAGGAACTTGTCTCCGCCCAGCGTCAAGACCTGACCCGACGGCGATCCTCCAGCCGCAAACCAGGCAGCGACATCGGGATCGAATGCACAGATCGCGAACGGGCGGAGCCCGCCCCCGATCGTCGACGAGATCCGCACGCTTGTCGTGGATCCGATGCTCCCGCTGCTCTGTCCCGTGATTCCGCCGAGGCTGTAGTCCACGTCGCCGTCGGAGAACACCGACACTGAGCCCAATTGCCCGTCGAGGATCTCGGCGGTGCAGGTGTAGGCGCCGGTGTCGTCGGTGCGGTTTCGGTCGAGATAGTCCTGCGCAGCGGCGCTGCAGTCCCACGACGATGCATTGATCGACGTGAACGACGCCAACGGATCGAGGCTGTTGTCGGCCCAACTCTGCGCCACGTCGAGCGCGGCGGCATCCGTCGCCGTCGTGAGCTGGCGCCTGTCCTGACGCTGGTTGCCCAGATCGACGACGAAAGCCAAGAACACGGCCGCAACCAGTGTGAACACTGCGACGATGGGGAGAACGGCTCCCTGATCGGTGCGAGTAGCGAGACGTCTCATTCGCATCTGAACTGGGCCTCCGAGTCGATGGTGATGTTCTGAACGCCGAAGAAGGGGATCGTGATCTCGTACGGCGTCGACACGATCACCTCGATGAAGGCGCTCTGCGGGTCGTCACCGCAGGGCATCAGCTCTTCGTCGGTCTGGTCGATTCCGGACGGAGAGTCACATGGCGTCGCCGAGTACGAACCACCCGGACATCCGACACCGATGACGACCCCACCGTCGTCACGAACCGTCACGGTGAGTTCGTCGGTCGGGGAAACGGACGCTGAGTACGACTCGGCGGAACGCGTGACGATGTCCTCCAACGGGGTGTCGACCAGCGCTCCGATGCGCGCTCCCTCGCGGGCAGCACTGTTCACGGACTGCTGACGGTCGTACGCGATGCCGAACTGCACGATGCCGAACAGGAACAGCGTCAGCACCGGGAGAACGAGCGCGAACTCCACCAAGGACGCACCGTCGTCACTTCTCTTGATTCGCCGCATCGCCCTCTGACTCTCTCTCCGCCTGTTGGAGAGCGTACGTCACTCTGAGCGAGGGTTCTTCCGCAGCTTTTCCGGATCTGCGGGTACCGCTGGAGGCTGTGAGAAGAATTGCGTTGTCTGTGCCATTTCCACACGCTCCGTACGGAACTTCCTCCGCACGGTGTGGCAATCCGGCTCAACTACGACATTCGGAGGCGCTCGGAGCGGAGCCGAACTTGCACAAGGCCGGTGGTGAGACCGCATCCGCATCGAGAGAGTTCGGCGGCCCCGCCGTCGTGAACGGAGTGATTCCGATGACATCGAACGTGAACGATGGACCTGCGCTCGGGTCGAACGCCGTCAGGCGCACCTGCACGAAGTGCGTCAGGTTGTAGCCGGCACCCGGCGAGTTCCCGTTTCCCTGGAAACGGTCGTACACCGGCAACCAGAAGCTGGTGCCGTCGGCGAGCAACTGCTGATAGGCACCGGTGCTCGGGCCGAAATCGTTGCCCGTGCTTCCGCCTGTCAGCGCATCGACATTGCCGTAGTACCCGTTCCATGCGTAGTCGCACGTCGTGTCGGACGGGCAGTTCGGACCGGTGCCGCCGTTCGCCGGGTTCCCGCCGGGGTAATAGACCTTGCCGAAGTTGCCAGCGCCCGTGGACGAGTCCAGATTTCCGTTCTTCTTCAGCTTGGGGCACGCCGACGACGTCTTGATCGACCCGGCGACGACCGTGCCGGACGGCAGCGGAGTCGAGTAGACGGTCTCGTTCGACGGCAAGGCCGTCGAGGCGTCGCCGAACACCGCCTCACTGATCGTCTTGTTGCAGGCAGCGATGGACCGGAGTCCACCACCTTGAGCGCCCGCGACTCGCGCGGTGCTGCTGTCGGCGACCGACCCGGAGTCCTGACCGATCGCCGGACCGAAGGAGTAGTCGACCGTGTCGGACGCGGAGACCGTGACGTAACCAGCGCCGGCACCGGTCCGGACCACCGTGCAGCTACCGATGTCCTCGGCGTCCTCCCGCCCGTTGGCCACCAGGTAGTGGTCCGCCACGTCCTGCACGGTGACGAAGGAAGGGTCCGTGCTCTGCAACTCAGCGCAGGCCGCGACGCCGTCGTTGAGCGGCACTGCACTGAAATCGACGACGGAGACGGCCGCCAACGCCGCCGCGTCCGTGGAGGTCGCGACCTCGCGAGCCTCCTGGCGCTGGTTGCCGATGTCGATCACGAACGCGAGGAACGCCACCGCGACGATCGCGAACACCGCCACGATGACAAGGACCGCTCCTCGATCGTCACGTCGTGCCGACCGTCGATGCCGCAAGGTCGTCTCCAACGCCTGCGGGTCAGCACAGGACTTCTCTCATCGAGTTCGCCGCCAGGGTCACTCATGCGTGATCTTCCGAACACTCCCGTTCTACCACTGCTTCGACCTCGTGAACAGTGGGTCGAACGCATCACGATGGGTTGCAACGCTCCGCGAGCAAGCGACGACCAGCAGCAGCAGCAGCAGCAGCAGCAGCAGCAGCAGCAGCAGCAGCAGCAGC
>JAPKDO010000197.1 GCA_028822535.1 Acidimicrobiales bacterium | reverse complement strand
CGACAGCTTCCTCATCGACCGGTGGAACGAAGTCGTGGGCCCCGACGACGAGGTGTGGCTGCTGGGGGACGCCTGCATGGGTCGGCTCGATCGCACCATCGAGCAGCTGCGCCGACTACTCGGCCGGATCGTTCTCGTCCCCGGCAACCACGACCGAATCTGGGCCGGCGACCACCGCCGAGAACAGTGGTGGGACCGCTACCTCGACTCGGGCATCGACGAGATCGTCGACGCCCCGACGTCGATCCAGCTCGCCGACGGCACCCTCGTCGATCTGGACCATTTCCCGTACGAGGGCGACTCCGGCGACGAGGACCGCTACGTCGACTGGCGGCCGGTCGATCGGGGCCGCGTGCTCCTCCACGGTCACGTCCACTCCTCGTGGCGTACCAACGGCCGCATGATCAACGTCGGTGCCGACGTCTGGGACTACCGGCCGGTGTCGGAGCATCGTCTGGTCGAGATGTTGCGTGGAGCCGATGAGTCGAGCGGCGCTACATGAAGTCAAGCGCGTCGTGGCGTGGGGGTGCCCAGCGGAATCGGCCCGCTCCCACTGCTGGGTTCAGCGCATGATGAGCGTATGGTGTTGGCAGGTGGCAACACCGACAGGAGGTGACTGCTGATGCCCAAGTCCTTCAACGTCACGCTCGTGATCGAGAACCTCGAGCTGAACGACGACAACCTCGACCGCCTCTTCGACGCGCTCCCGGACGCCGTACCTGCCCAGATCGCCGGCCTCGTGACGATCGGGTCGCCGGTTGACGCCGACACCGCAGAGAGCGCTGCCTTCGCTCTGGTCGAGACGATCGCCGATCTCTTCCCCGAGGCGCGGCCGTGCCGCCTCGACCAAGACCTCGTGTCGATCACGGACATCGCCGGGCGAACCGGTCGGACTCGTGAGTCCGTGCGGCTTCTCGTCGACGGCAAGCGCGGCCCGGGCTCGTTCCCCACGCCGGTAGGCACGGTCGGTGACGGCATTCGTATCTGGCCCTGGGCCGTGGTCGTGCAGTGGTTCGCTGAATTCCTCGTCGAGGAGATCGATGATCCTGGGGTTCCGCCCGACGTGGCAGCGGTCGTCGACGCGTCCCTCGCCGTTTGCGCGCATCGGCCCGATCACCCGCACCAGCAGCAGATTCCAGAGCGGGCGGCCCGCGCAGGGTGAGCGCTACACGACGTCGAGCGCTCGACGGAGCACGGAGACGTAGGCCGTCACTGCGGCGGTAACCGTCTCCTCGGGGAGCACGGTGCGAAGCGCGTCCACGGCGAGTCGGGTTCCTGTGCTTGCCGTGGTGACGAAGAGTTGCTCGAGATAGTCGAGCGCTTTGGTCGTGGTGGCTGCCGAGCGATCGTCGGCGAGCAGCGTCTGCAAGGTGGTCGCCATGTCGCCGGGTGAGATGGCGTCGAAGAGTCGGTAGACGTCTCCCGCATCCTTGGCGAGGAGACGATCGGGTGTGTCGAGACGATCGCCGAGCTTGTGGAGCTTGGCCACGAACAGCGCGCCGAAGCCGACGACGTTCACGGTGATGCGCCTCGGGTCGTCGTCCTCGAGCGAGGCGAGTTCGATGGGGGAGTTGTCGACGACGGCGCCTTCGAGGCCGGGGCTCTTGCGTGCCGATGACTTGCCGTGCTCGCCGGGCAGGCGTGCCGATCTCCGCCCGGCCGTCGGTGCGAGTTGCTTGGGCACGATGAGGTCGACGGGAACGGTGATTTCCTCGTCGAAGCCCGGGCGCGTGAGGTGGGCCTCCCAGATTCCGGGTTCGTCGGTGAGCGTGAACCCGGCCTGTTCCATGGCCCGCCCCAGCGGAGGGATCGGCCCGAGGAGTCCAGGGTCGAGCACCAGATCGGCGTCGGTCGTGAACGGCTGGTATGTCTTGATCCGTCCACTTGTTCGGAGGTAGACGGCTTGGGCACCCACGAGCACGAGCGCGTCAATGTGCGGTGTGAGGGCGGTGAGGGCATCGAGCAGCACTCGCCTCGCTTCGACATATTCGATTTGGGGAGCGTGGTCCGCCATCACTCGCCCCTTCGTTCGCTGCGGGGGGAGAGGTTGCCGGTTCGCCAACGCACCTCGTTCTTGCGCATCCAGTCGATGACGGCCTCGCCTTCGGCGGGCATGCGCGCGTTGCCGGTGAGGCAGTCGACGACGACCTGCGTCGGCGACGCATAGGGGATGCCGTCAGCCTCGTCTGTCGACTCGAAGACGACCGGGTCATACGGGACTGCGATCACCACGTTGGCCCCCTGGGTTGTAGCCAGGAGTCGCCCTGCGTTCGCCAGTCGCTCGGGGTCATCGGTGTAGATCACCGCTACCTCGGCCCCAGCGACTGGAGCGAGGCGAGCTGCCGCGACCGAACCAGTGACAGCCCAGTCGCCGATCCGCTTCACCGCAACATCTTCGATGAAGCGAGTCGGCCCGGAGGTCGCGACCCACATCGATGTCTCGTTCGAATCGAACACGGAATACGTCGACGCCGCCTTGCGGATGAGGCCCTCCCACTCCACGTCAGTGACCGGACCACGCGGCTTGCGGGTGATGAGCAACTCGTCCTCGAGGGCACGAAGAACACGGGAGACGTAGCCCGGATCGACGTCGACCGCCTCGGCGAGTTCTCGTACGCCGAACGGTGGAGGAACTTCGGCGAGCGTGCGGAGGAGTGCCCATGCCTTCGGGCCTCGGAGCCGTGGGCCTGACGCGGGCTTTGGCTTGGGGTTGCGATCGGCTCCCGTGGTGCGGATGAAGACCGCGGGCTCGTCAAGTCGGATCTCGGCGTTCCCGGTGGCGTCCAAGTAGCTCATGCGACCCGAGCGAAGTACTTCGCGCGCCCGGGGGCTGATCCAGTCGGCAACGGCAAGCGTCGGTGAGTCAGGTGCTTCGAGGCTGGCCACGACACGCGGGGAGGCATCCTTGAGCACCTCGACATCCACATCGACGACAGTGCCGGATCGAGACTCCAACCGGAGGACCCTGCGGTTCTTCGATGGGCGCGCCACAGTCACTGTCCAGTCACGTGGAAGCAGCTCACGGAGCCACTCGGCGGCTTCGTCGATTCGTTCCGGTCGGGCCACGGTGTGAGCATACCGGGCAGTTGTCTGAACAGTCATGTTGTCTGATGCAGACAACATCTGTGTTTGGACAACGCTTATGTCGGCATCGGCGGACCGGCCGGGATCGATGGCGTGCTGTCCGACAGGTCGAGGACCGCGGTCGCCCAGTCGACATCGCCGTCGAGGTTCGCGCCGAATCCTTCGACACGGGTGCGTCGAGGGTTCCCGTCTGAATCGGGCCAGTCGAGATCGGCGCCGTACTTCCAGGGCCAATGACCGTGGAGGACCAGCGAGGGCTGGGTCGCTTCGACCGCGTCCCGAAGTCGCTCCCTCGTGAGCGCGCAGTTCGACTCGTCGGACGGCGAGAGTGGGTAGGTCGAGATCGCATCCATCGGCACGCCGAGCGGAACATCGTGGGTCACCAGGACGTCGAGCGGATCGGTGCCGAGGCGCACGACGTCGGCATCGGCCACGTTCTCGTGGTCAGGCCACCAGTTCTCGCCCGGTGTCCGTCGACGCCAATCGACCGAGAACGCCCCGCCGACGGCACCAAAGCGAACTCCGTTCCACTCCCACCGGCTTCCTCGGGGGATCCACTGGACCCGGTCCGACAGCGCCCGGAACCCCTCCGGGCTCTCCGCAGCCTGACGACGAGCACCGACCAGACCACCAGCGGCAGCGACTCGGCCGTCCGCTCGGCGATACCGCACGCGGGAGACGAAGCCATCGTGGTTGCCGTCGATGAACACCATCCGTTCGACGCCGGTCTCGGCGAGGATGTCGTCGATCGTCGGTAGGAAGTGATCCGACCCCGGCCAGGGCGCCGAGATCACCGAGCTGAAGAATCGTCGAGCAGTCCTCGGCCGCTGCCCGATCGGCGACGCGCGTGATGAAGGGCAGATCGCCGTGGAGGTCGCCGGCAACGAGGATGCGCGTCGGATGCACGGCAACCATTGTCTCGATCGGGTCCGACAGTCACCGACCAATATTCCGACCTGCGACTCGGTGGGCGACCTCTTGGTCAGCAGGCCGGGAGCTTGGCACCGCTCAGAAGGACCAAGTGCACCACGACGGCGTCGTCCTCTGGAAGCGACCCGTCCCTGGCTCTCTGGACGAACTCCTCGAGCGATAGGTCGAAGTGCTGGCGTGCCTGAGCGGCTACGTACGCATGGGCCTCCGCGGCCGTCAGTTCGTCTCGGCCCTCCGCCACGGCGCTTTCGAGGACGTGTTCGTGGCTCACTGGTCGAGATCGTCGTCGTCTGTGTCCCGCAGTTTCGCGGGCATCGGTAACCCGTACTTCTCCGAGAGGCGCACGGTCTGGGCGTATCGGATCGACTTGCTTGCCACGTCCCTGAGCACGTGAGCGTTGGTGCCCGCGCCGGCGACGACAGCGATGTATGGCAGACCCTTCGCTGCCCGACTGACTGGCACGGTCTTGCCATTGCCGGCCTGCTTCATGAGTTTCTCGATCGCAGCGAGGAGACGGTGGTCGTCGCGCAGCTTCTGGCTCCACTTCTGACGACCAGCTGCCGCCCGGAAGGCGGAGCCGGCCTGGCGCTGAGTAGCGACCTTGCCGGCTTGTTCGGCATAGGCACGCTGGACCATACGATCGATCATGCGCTCGGTCTGCGTTGACGTGGGGTCAAAGCCGTAGGCGTGAGCCACCCGGGTGGCGATGGACGTGCTCAGGACGTGCACTACGACGACGTCCAACGTGATCGCAGCGAAGGTTCCTGCGCCCGGAACGAAGGCCAGTGCGCCTACAGCACCGCCTTCGAGCATGCCCAGGGAGCCCCAGCGAAGCGGCAGCCTGCGGGTCACCTCGTCGAGCAGCTCGAGGTCCAGCACCTGGAGGTCCTCGAGGGAAGACGCGCCGCGGTCGCGGTCCCGATGGTGCTCGAGTACGCGCTCGGGATCAGTCAGCTCGACGGACCAGTCCGTCACGAGCTCGAGCAAATGGACCACGGCCTTTGCCGTCGGTACGAGAGCCAGGTCGACGGTCGCTTCTGTGACGTTCTTGACCCGTTCGGGGGTGACGGCCGCAACGCGCCGGGTCGCCCGTCCCCCAACCTCAATGGCGCGGTCTCCGGCCTCGGAGACCGCGTGACGGACTTTCGCAGGGACGAGCCGTCGACGCTTCTCGGCCTCCGAGGCCCAGTGTTCCTCCAGTTCAGCCCAGCGGCGACGTTCGTAGGGCGACATGTCGACGCTGGGCACGGGCGGATTCTGCACGGGGCAACCGTAGACCGAGTGCGAGTGAGCGTGACTGAGGACTCTGAGCTCCGTCGTAGACGAGTCATTGAGAGGTGTGAGGCCTCGCTGCAACACCGCACTCCGGACCTCGCCACGAAAAAGCAGTGCTCTCGACCCCGACTTTGCGCGGACTACAGACCCCGCGACGGTGTCGTGAAGGCTTGTCAGGGAGCTTGCCTCAGCGTGCTCAACCGAGCCCGTCTGCCTCGCAGGTCAGGCAGTAGACCCCATCTGGACGGCGGGGTGCGGCCGTTCCGCATCCAGGGCACATCTCGTTCTCAACCTGACGGAAGCAGCCGCACCTCTCGCACACCGGACAGAAGCGACCATTGCAGGTGTCACACCAGCCGGTATCCCGAACCTCGTTGCAGCTGGCGCAGAAGTCCTCGCGCGACTTCCAGGCGGGCTCCACTTCCTCCGGGATGTTGAGGCTTCCGTCGCTCGGCGTGTCGGTGAGTACGGCGACCGCCAGCCTCTCGTGAACACGCCGGGAGTCGCAGTAGAGCTGCTCCTCGAAACCGAGGCCCGCTCGGAACCGCTCCGGCCGCGCCTTGTGATCGGAGACGAGGGAACGGTCGAGGGGTCCTCCTGGTGCAACCTTGCTCCCGCGCGGCCACCACGGCAGCTCGAGTCCTGAGGCCGCACAGAAGGCGACGGCTCCGCGCTCTCGTACGAGTGCCACGACGACCTTGTGGGACGCGAAACCCGCTGCCCGAACGGCGGCTGCCTCCCAGCTGGCGTCGCTCCGCTTGTGCAGTTCGACGAGTTGATCGGGTGCGAGTCGTCCCCGGCCAAGGACAGTCTCGAGGAGTTCGTCGGAGACGAGGACGCGGCCGGCGAACGCATGGCACACGCGCTCCTCGACCTGCGCCGGTTCCCAGCGGTCACCGGCCACGTCGTCGATGGCATCGACAAGCTCGCAGGCCGTTGTGGCGAGCAGGTGATGGCCCAACTCGTGAATCAGCGTGAAGCGGGCGCGCCTCGAGGAGACGCCGTCGTCGTAGAGAATCGTCGGCGTGAGGCTGGTCGAGGCGTCGTAGAACCCATCGGTCGAACACTCTGACGCGGCCAGTGCGCCGAGCTCGAGTGTCCGCACCCGAACCGGACCGAAGTGGACTTCGATCGCAGATGCAGGATCCTCTGCTCGGAGGTCCTCGGCCGCTGACGGGTCGAGCGCTGCGACGAGAGCGCGGGCGACGCCATCGACTGTGGGCGTATCGACGACGAGACCCACGCACGATCACCCGTCTTCGAGAATTCGGGAGTACGCGTCCATCAGTCGGAGCCAGTCGTACTCCGTGGGTTCGCCACTGCTGCGGCGGGGCGAGGTTGCCATGCCCACGAGGACCTTTCGCTTGAGCTCGTCCTTCTGGACCCCCTGCTGCTCAGCGAGCTTGTCGATCTGATCCGTGAATCGGGATGAGCGGGAGAACGCGATGAGCGACTTGGGTGCTTCCGCCATCACGAGTTCGAACGGGTCGAACTCCGCTTCGTCGCCGACGAGCGCCCCGAGGGTCGTGCCCAAGGCGCGCGCGAGCGCCTGCAGCGCCTCGATCGTGGGGTTCCCGCGACCGCGCTCCAGGTTCGACACGTATGGCAACGAGAGCTCCGACCGTTCGGCGACCTCCGCCAGCGTCAGGCCTTCCGCTCTCCGCCGTGCCCGAAGACGCGTCCCAAGGGTCTCAGACGTTGCCATGGTCTTCTTCTATCAGAATAGAGATGCTCGTGCTGCTCTTCTGAGTCGGCTATTCTGATGGAATAGCCGGACGGTCCGGCTTTCACCGGAAGGAGTACACCGATGGTGGTCAAGTTGAAGCGGTACCTCGGGAACCTCAACACGCTCGAGGTCCACGACACTCAGCGCGAGCAGACGAGATGTCAGCTCGACGACATCAAGCCCGAACATCGGCGTTGGTACGACACCCTCGCCGAGGCCAAGGCGGACGAGCGCTACGACAACTGCGCGTGGTGCATCGGCAACAGCACGCGCTGATGGGTCGGGCGACGCAGACCTGGAAGGAGGTGAGCACTATGGCAACCAGGAAGGTTCATCGTTCGGCGATTTCGGGCCGATTCGTGAAGAAGGCGACGACGCGGCGGCGACCGAAGACGACGGTCACACAGACCATCCGAACGCCGCGGAAGAAGAAGTGAGTGGGCTCGAGGGTGTCGGCGATGTGCTCCGAGC
>JAPKDO010000009.1 GCA_028822535.1 Acidimicrobiales bacterium | reverse complement strand
TCGTCGATGATCAGGTTCCGGGCGATCCGAAACACCCATGCCCGGAACTGCGGTGCATTCCCCTCAAAATCGGCGATCCCGGAGAACACCCGCACGAGCACCTCGTTGACCAGCCCTTCAGGATCGGACGCTCCACGCCCCCGGACGAAGCCGACCAACGGACGCTCCAATGCGCTCACCAGCGCGTCGAACCCCGCAGGGTCGCCTTGCTGGGCAGAGCCGACCCAGCGTTCGAACTGCTCGTCGTCATCATCGGACATCATTCGCAATCAAGTCTGTCGGTCGATTCGTCGCTGAGCTGAACCGGAGCTCGACCCTCGGGAACGAGGTAGCGCGATCGATGCTGAGCGAACACGCGGCCAGCGGACTGTGGCAAGCGAAGCGGATGCTTCGAGCCCTGGACCGGACCCACCGTCGACATCTGCGGTGGCTTCGACCGTCCCGCCCTCGACATATCTCGACAGAGCGTCCAACCTTTGAAAGTCGCTCGACGCGTCGAGGGCCGAGGTCTTTGACCGCATCAAAATCGACCGCATCCGTGAACTCTGACAGGGTGTCACGAAATCGCGGGTCGCGAGCGACGGCAAGACCATCACGGATCGCCGGCTACGCGACGCAGTTCTCGTCGCGGAGGTATCCCCGAACGACGACGTCGAGTACCCCCCAATGGCGCCAACGTCCGGAGGCTGAGGGGACCTGCGCCATCGATGAAGCACTCCCCCTCCACCCAGCGATCCGGCGGCGCGGATCCCACGAGACGGACCTCGGTCGATGATGGATGCCCGTGTCCCGGGCGTCACGTTCTCCCCGCCCAGTACGCCGGGCGCCGTCGGTCGTGGGCGACCGCCACGATCTCGATCCAATCCCCGACCACGCGGTACGGAAGGTGGTACGGAAAGCCGATCACGCTCAGTCGACGAACGTCATGAGCACCAATCTCCACCGGTGTCCCGGCCGCCGTCCAGTCGACGATCAACTCCAGCGCCACCTCGACGGCGTCCACGAACTGATCACCGAGGCCCGATCGCCGCTCCTCGTACCAAGCGGCTGCCTCTCGCAGTTCGTCGCGCGCCGCCGGAACGAACCGGACGGCTGGACTCACGCCCGAAGGCTCCGCCTCACGTCCGCCAGCGCTTCCTCCGCCGGTACGGGAACGTCCTCACCAGAGTCGATGCGATCCATGCGGCGTTTCAGCTCCGCCGCCCAAGCCCGATCAACGGCTTCTTGGTCGGTCTCCGGTTCAGGACCAACACTCGCCAACAGCGCAGCCGCTATCTCGGCACGCTCCGACTCGGGAAGCGCCAGCACTTGATCGAGAACCGGGTCGATGGCCACGAGGCAATGGTACCGGGCGACCTGCCGGCGGTGTCGCCCGCAAATCTCGCGGCCATCTCGCGGCCACGACCCATCCAGAACCCGCGTAACCCCAGGTCAACGAGTTGACCGACTTGTTCCCCGGCTACAAGCCGACTCACCATCGCTCGTACCGCCGCGGTCCCCCGGTATGCCTGTGGCTACGCGCCGAACCCTCGTCGACCGGACCTCGCTGCAGGAACTCGCCTCGAACGTGATGACGTGCTCGCAACGCTGGTGTCGGGCGACATGGCGGGAGGGACGTCCGCCCAGATCATCGAGGTTCCGTCGTCGACCGGTATGAGCGGATTACGTTGGCGGCGTTGCACGCGGTACCCACCCTGGGGCCCAACACGAGGAGAACCTTTTTCGATGGCTCATGACTTCCTGTCCGACGATTGGCTCGACGCGGTCGAGGCGTTGCGTGACGAAGCGCCCGAGATCGACGGTCCGGCAGCGGACCTGGTGATCAACATCGTCGTCACCGAGACCCCGTTCGGCGAGGACCGCGAAGCCCACCTCGACGGCGGCAACTTCGAGCGCGGTCATGCCGAGGGCGCCAAGACCACGATCAGCGTCCCCTACGACGTCGCCAAGCAACTGTTCATCGAGCAGAACCAACAGGCCGCCATGCAGGCGTTCATGGGCGGCAAGATCAAAGTACAGGGCGACATGTCCGCCATGATGGCCATGCAGGCCGGCGGCGGCCCCACGCCCGAACAGGAAGCTTTCTCGGCCAAGATCCAGTCGCTCACGAACTGAGCGGATGTCGCGGTCTCGGCGGCGGGGACGCCGTCGAGACCTCGACGACGTGCGCGGGTCGGCTCGTCAGACGCGGAGCGCGACCATGAAGTGGCCGCCGCCCGGCTCGACCTCCGCCGACACGTCGAGACCCGGGGCGAGACGCGAGATCCGGTCGACGAGCCAGTCGGCGGCCTCGGTCGCGTCGTCCTCGGTCGGGCAGCGACCCATGATCTCGCGGCCACCCTTGCGTTCGAGTCGCTCGACCGACGCGAGGATCGCCGCCGGGTCACCCACGAACAGGTGATCCGCCCACGGCACCACCGCCTCGACGGCACCCTTCCCGGTGTTGCATCCCCGGTGGGCGAGGCGCGGCGGGGGCGGTGCCGCCTTGCGCTTCTTGGCCTTCGACTTGGTCATTCGACTGTCGATGCTGGGACCGCGTGGGTCGTTGACCGACATGTCCGGATCGACGGACGCATCGCACAGCCAGCAACGCCACCCGTCGGCGGAGCCGATGTCGTCGAGATCGGACACCTTCGTGCTGCTCAGGCGCCGACGGGAGCGGTCGGGGTGAAGCGCACGGGAAGTCGCTTGATACCTCCGACCAACGGCATGCCCTGCGACTCGAGCGGGACCGGATCACCGGCGAGTTCGAGGTCGGGCAGCCGGGTGAACAGCTGGCGAAAGGCCACCGAGAGTTCGCGTCGAGCGAGGTGCGCGCCGAGACAGAAATGGGGGCCGGGACCGCCGAATCCCACGTGCGGGTTCGGGTCCCGACGTACGTCGAAGGTCTCCGGGTCGTCGAACACGCGGGGGTCGCGGTTGGCCGCTCCGTAGAGGAGCACGACCTTGTCGCCCTCCGTGAAGTCCTGCCCGGACACCGTGACGTCTTCGGTCGCCGTACGACGCATGAACGTCACCGGCGATGCGACTCGCACGATCTCCTCGACGGCGGTCGGCGTGACAGCGTCGAGGTCACCAGCCCAGATGTTGCGCTGTTCGGGATTCTCCGACAGCAGGTTGATCCCGTGGCTGAGCGCGGTGCGCGTGGTGTCGTTGCCGGCGACGGCGAGGAGGATGAAGAACGGAGCGATCTCGTTCGGCGCGAGCATCTCCTCCCCCACGTCGGCGTGGACGAGCTTGGAAGTGAGGTCGTCGGTCGGGTTCTCCCGCCGTTCCTCGGCCAACTCGTTCATCAGGTTCGTGAGGCTCATGCCGGCCTCGAACAGGGCCATCATCGGATCGCCGTCACCCATGAACTCGGGATCGCCGCCGCCGAGGATGACGTTCGTCGCCTGCAGAACCGTGTCGAACTCGCTACGCGGGATGCCCATCATGTCGCAGATCACGAGCAGCGGGAACGGCTGCGACATGACCTCGACGAGGTCGACCTCGCCCTTCTCGCAGAACCCGTCGATGACCTCGGTGCAGATGGTGTCGACCGAGTCGAGCACGTTCTGCAGCTGACGGGGTGTGAACGAGCGAGCGACGATGCCGCGCTGACGGGCATGGCGCGGGTCGTCCATGTTGATGAAGGAGCCGAAGAACTCGAGCGCCTCCTCGGGCATGTCGGGCACGGCGACCGCGCCCTTCCCGGAGCACCATGTCTTGGGGTTCTTCGAGAGCTCGACGATCTCGGCGTAGCGGGTGGCGACGAAGAACTCCTCGGTCTCCTGGGTCATCGGGTTCTCGAACGATGCGGGGGTGAACGGACCCTGCTCACGGATCGGGATCATCTCCGTCATACGGTCGCGCAGCGGCATCTGCCAGAACGCTGGATCGGTCAGTCGGGCTTCGGTCTGCATCGCTGGCTCCAGAAGAGATCGGTGTGACGACCGAGCGTAGCGCGAGCAATGCTCGCGTGTGTTAGCTCGCGGCAGCGAGGCCGTCGAGCAACGCCGTGACTGCGAACCGGAACACATCCTCGCCCGTCACCCCGTCGATCGCAGCCCGCTGCGCCGCGAAGAACGACGGATCGAGGTCGGCTCCGCCACCGGAGACGCGGTCGGGTCGCCGGTCGACCACGCCGGCGGTGTCGAAGAACGCCGAGCCGAGGATGTAGTCGACGATGGCCAGGTAGCCCTGGATCGCGACGGCCGGTGGATAGCCGGCGTCGACGAGGTTCGTCAGACCGTTCTCGGCGCTGCGCAGCGCGTTCGGCCCCAGCAGCGGCGAGGCACGCAGCGCCGGGACAACGCCGGGGTGTTCGAGCAAGACCCGGCGGAACTCGATCGCCAACTGCATCGTGCGCTCGCGCCCGGACCCATCGGGGTCCGGGAGCTCGATGTCACCCAGGACCCGATCGATCACGAGGACGAGCAACTCCTCGACACTCGCCACATGGCGGTAGAGCGTCGCACTGCTGGTCCCGAGACGAGCCGTGAGCGCTCGGACCGTGAGCGCCTCGAGGCCCTCGGCGTCGACGAGGTCGATCGCCTCGTCGACGATCCGCTCGACCGTGAGGCCACCGGCTCGGGGCCGTCGCCGTCGGAGCCGCTCCGAGTGCGCGTGCCACCACGGGGCGCTGCCTGGCTCGAGCACGTCCACAGATGCCCCGGTCACGAGACGAGCGTAGGTCGGCACCGCAACCCGCTCACGCCTCCGAGTGTCGATCGACCACGGCGCGACACCGATGGGTGACCGTGGGAGCGGCCGAAACCGCTTCCGAGCAACACGACCGATGCGCGACACGCCTGGCTGTCGGCGCCATCCCCCTGGTCGTGACGACCGGGCGCCGACTCACCTCGACATGCAACTTGCGGCATCGCTCGCGGCCACGCCTACCGAGCGGCCGGCGCCCGGAAGTTGGAACGTCCCTGGAGGGCATCGACGAGCTGGGACCGCGACATGGGCGGCGCGATGCCGAAGCCCTGGAGTTCGTCGACCCCGAGTTCCCGCGCCATCGATTCCTGCTCTGCGGTCTCGACTCCCTCGGCGATGGTCCTGAGCCCGAATCGGCTTGCGACCTCGACGACGAGCGGCATCGACGCTCCGTCTCCCACACCCATCCCGTTGACGATCGCCGGGCGCGGTTCACGCACCACGGGAGACATCGGCAGGAGCGGAACAGACCGTGAGCCGGCCCGTCCGGTTCGGTCCCACCCGGTGCGGCCGGCCGTGGGCCGATCGCTCCGTCAGTCGCCCGTCGAGCGGCCGAGCAGGGATCCCGCCCGGAGCACGGTGACCGGGCCATCCTCACTGACCGCGATCACAACGGCATCCGGGACGTCGTAGCTGAATCGTCTCGCCGACGTGTGCCGGGTGCCGCCGATGGCGCGGACTTCCGCCTCTGCCGCCTGGCTCGGGACCAGGCGTACACCCATCCGGCGCAGCGTCCCACCCCGATCGAACACGGTCGCGCCATCGGTCTGCGCGAGCGCATGCCGCAGCGGCGCCAGGTCGTTCGGTCGGTCGATGCGCAGCGCTGGCGGAATCGGGAGCCGCTGCTCGTGCGGGACGCCGACGTCGCCCGAATCGTGGAGGATCAGGAGCGAACCGACGCCTCGGGCGCCGAGATCGTGCACCGCGAAGTCCAACAGCAACCCGAGCGTCGTCAACTCACCGGCCTCACGGCACCCCGGGATGCCGGCGAGCCAACTCTGCAGCGGCGGCTCGTGATGCCACCCGGTCACGTCGTGGCGCACCACACCACCCGGGCCGACGATCCGCACCACACCGCTGGGATGACGCTGCACGAGGAGACCACCCGACGCAGCAGCGAGGATGACGAGGTCGCGCTCCGAACTCGCCGATCGATCGAACACGACGAGTTCGTCGACACCGCCGCCCGACCGGATGGCCCAACTGGAGATCCCGTCGGCGAATCGACGGATCTGGGCGTCACCGAACTCCGTCGTCGGGCGCCGCTCGACGGCGAGTTGCGTCGTCGCAGTCCACGACTCCGGCGTGGTCGTCGGACCGATGATCGAGCCGTAGCTCGGGATCCTCCGCTCGTGGACCGGCGGCCGAAGGGCGTAGTCGACCTCCTCGAGCACGGTCTCCGCCGGGCCACCATCGAGCACGAAACCCATCCCGTCCTCGGTCATCTCCTCCGCGAGCCGTCGCAGGCGTGGCACGGTCGGTGCCGGGCGATCGCGTTCCATCGATGGAACGATACGGCCGAGTACCGTCCGCACCTCCCGAACGAGACCACTGCCTCATGTCCCACCTCCAGCGACTCCCCCACGTCGAGCCACCATCGGACCGCCGGGTCGCGGTGCGGGTGACCAACGACGCGTTGCGCCAAGTCCGCGCCGGGCACCCCTGGCTCTTCGATCAGTCGATCACCTCGCTCGGCCACGACGGGGCCGCGGGCGATCTGGCCGTGGTGTTCGACCAGAAGCGCCGGTTCGCCGCCATCGGACTCCTCGATCCCGACTCGCCGATACGCGTCCGGATACTCCACGCTGGCGCTCCTCGCGCCATCGACGACGACTTCTGGATCGACCGGATCGGCGCGGCACTGGACCGTCGGGGATCGCTCGTCGACGATCCCGCAACCACCGCGTACCGTTGCATCCACGGCGAGAACGACGGACTCCCGGGCCTGGTCGTCGATCGATACGCCGACACGGCGGTCGTGAAGATCTACACCGCCGCGTGGCTGCCCCACCTCCCGGGCGTCCTCGATGCGCTGGTACCGCTCACCGGCGTCGACCGGGTGGTGCTCCGTGGAAGCCGGGCCGTGCAGGGCCCCCGGCGAGCGTTCGCCCATCCGGTGGCGCTCCTGGGTGACCTCCCCGACCACCCGATCGGTTTCGCCGAGACCGGACTGCAGTTCGAAGCCGACGTGGTGCACGGACAGAAGACCGGACACTTCCTCGACCAACGAGAGAACCGGGCGCTCGTCGGAGGCCTCGCAGGGGGCGGGAGCGTTCTCGACGTGTTCTGTTGCACGGGCGGGTTCAGCGTGCACGCGGCTGCCGGCGGCGCCACCGAGGTGCACAGCGTCGACCTGAGCCAGCCGGCGCTGGACACGGCGAAGGAGAACATGCGCCGCAACAGCGAACGGGTCGCTGCGGCAGCGCATCGCACGACGTGTGGCGATGCCTTCGACGTGCTCACGTCGCTGGCCCGGCGAGGTGAGCGGTACGACGTCGTCGTCATCGACCCACCCTCGTTCGCGTCAAGAGCCGATCAGGTCGGTCGAGCGCTCTCCGGCTACCGACGGCTCACCGAGCTCGGGCTCGCCGTGGTCCGCCCGGGAGGCATGCTCGTGCAGTCGTCGTGTTCGAGCCGCGTCGACGAGGCGTCGTTCCACACCTCGATCCGCGAGGCCGCCAGTGAATCGGGACACACCCTCGCGGAGTGGCGCCGCACGGCGCATGCCATCGACCATCCGGTGGGCTTCCCGGAGGGCGCCTACCTCAAGACGCTGTTCGCGCAGGTCGACCCGTGAACGGCCAGCCCCTCAGGAACCGGTCGAGGAGAGGTGCATGTGGTCCTTCGAAGACCGCCACGTCCCACCCCAACCCCAACCGGCGGACGTGAAGCCCGCGACGTCGTCCCCACCGAGTACGCCCGGCAGGTCGGGGCGCGCCGCGTACGAAGACGCCAACTCGGGGATCACGACGTCGCCACGGACGTACGGGTTGTGGAACGGGTTGATGTCGACGGCGCGTCCGTAGGCGTGCTGTGACCACGTCGTCGATCCCACCGACGGACGACACACGAACGCAGACGTGTTGTTGCCGTCCCCCGTCGGCGGTACATCGAGCTCGTCCGCCCGGGTGATCCGCATCTCCTCGATGGGGAACCGGCGAGCGAAGAGATGGTCGAAGCCGGCGACGACCGCGTCGACAGCATCCACGTGGACCAACAGTTCGCCCGTGTGCGCGAGACCTTCGAACCCCCAGAACACCACGTTCACGTACCGGAGATCCGAGCGATCGACGGGGCAGGCATTCGACCAGGTGGAACGAGCGACGACGTCGTCGGGTACCGGCGCCACGGTCGATCGGAAACCGTCGGCCTCCGGCGGTGGGAGCAGGTCGACCGTGGCGAAGCGACGGTCGACCAACTCGTCGGGCGTCGGCTGGATCTGCCCCAGCCCGTCGTCGCGCAGCGGAAGCACCCGGGTCCCCAACCAGTCGGGACGGGGAGTCGTGGCCAGTGTCGTCGGAGTCGGGATGGCCGAGGTCGGGCTCGGCGGCGCCTCGACGCTCGTAGAGGAGGAGGTGGCGTCGGCGATGGACTCCCGCTCCACCGTCCGGCCATCCCCGCCGCATGCAGCCACGAGACCGACGACGAGGAGCCATGCGCCGATGCGGCGCAACTCAGTCCACCCCGTCGAGGTGGCTCACGTCGTTGAAACCGTGGAGGCTGGGGCCGCGTTCCGAGGTCGCGATCCTCGTCGCCGATGCCGGGGCGACGAACATGCGCCACGCGATCTCGTCGCCGACGCCGAGCGCCCAGCCGGCCGCCGCCTTGATCGGCGACACATGGCTGACCACGACGATGTCACGGTCGACCGCATCGGCCACCAGGTCGTCGCACGCCGCACGTACCCGCCGGCCCAGGTCGGCCGTGCTCTCTCCGCCGGGAGGAGCGAAGGTCACGTCGCCACGCCACGATCGCCAGGTGGATGGCTCGACGTCGCGCATCGGGACGCCGTCGAGATCGCCGTAGTCGAGCTCGATCCAACGTTCGTCGACCTCGACATCACGTCCCCATGCGTCGGCCGTCTGGAGCGTTCGTCGCAGCGGCGAGCTCACGACGCGATCGACGGGCCCGATCCTCGCTGCCAACGCGGCCGCCTGTCGCCTTCCGAGCTCGTCGAGATCGACGTCGAGGCGCCCGAGGAGCCGTCCGTCTCGATTGGCCTCGGTCCGGCCGTGCCGGACGACGATCAGCACGAGCCCGAGACCGGCGGCGTCGTGGCGCGCGGGATCTGTCCGGTGCGGCGGAACGCATCGAGATTCCGACGGTCGTCGAGCCCGACTCGCCGCCACCACCACAGGCCCAACCCGACGCCGACGACCTCGAGCAACACCGACAACGCCCCGCGGTCGAGCTCCGGCGGCGACGCCTCACTGAGGCCCACACCCGTGAGCGGCCACCAGAACGCGTCGGTGTCGGCGAACGTCGCCGAGAACACGAGGTACGAGAACAACCCGATCGGGATGCCGAGCCAGCGACGACGCACCAGACGACGTCCCTGCGTCGTCAGCATCACGATGGTCAACACCGCCACGGCAGTGACGAGCGAGTGGAGCGGTCCGGGACGACCCAGGGCGATCTCGGCCACCGGGAGCGCTGCCCCGACCATGACGAGGCGGTAGTCCAGCGCCGGGCTGTCGAAGACGGCCCACACCCCGACGGCGGCGGTCGCGAGGTACCAGATCAACACGTCAGGAACGCACGAGGAAACGCCCGCAGTCCTCGCACTCGACCTCGGCGTCAGCCGGGAGGTGCTGGATACGGTCGTGCTCGACGGCGGAGAGCTTCATGTGACAGGCCCCGCAGACGCCACCGTCGAGTCGGGCGACCGCCACCCCTCCGAGGCGCTTCCTCGAAGTCTCGTAGCGGGCGACGGCCTCGGGGTCGATGTCGGCGACGAGGGCATCGCGCGCGGTCCGTGCCTCGTCACGCTCGACACCGATCTCGGCTTCCTTCGTGGCCAGGTCTGCTGTTGCCCGGATTGCCTGGTCATCGAGCTGCACCTGTTGCGCGGCCAGAGCGGTCAGCTGCTCGTCGATCGGCTCGACCTGTTCCATCAGCTCGAGTTCGTCGTCCTCCAACGACGTGATCTGCCCCCTGCGGGTCTCGATCTCGTGCTGGAGCGACTGCAGGACGCTCGGATCGGAACCCCCCGCGTAGAGCTGTTCGTTGTCGTGTTCGATCTTCGCCTCGATGTCGGCGATCTCGTCCTCGATCTTCTTCTGCGCTCGCTGGAGGTCCGCCTTCGCCGCCTCCGCAGCCGCGGTCTCCGCTCGCACCTCGGACAGCTTCGCGTCGAGATCTGCCAACACGGTCCGCTCCGGGAGTTGGCGATCGCGGTGGTCGAGCTGGGTGATCGTCGTGTCGAGCGTCTGGACCGCCAGCAGTTGCTCCCACTGATTAGTCATCGAAGTCCCCGTCGATTGGTGTGCCTTCACCGACGGTCGTCGGTGGGGTCGTCGATTCTGCCCCAGTCGTCGGGGTCGGTTCGTCCGCGGCCGTCGTCGTCGGCGCTGCGGTCGTCGGCGCGGCGGTCGCCGGTGGCGCGGTCGTGCGTGGCCGGGAGGTCACACCGGACGACGAAGACAGATCGACGTCACGGTCGAGCCGGAGTGTCGATCCCGTCGACGGCCGTCGCCCCGGATCGGCGAAGTCCAACACCTCGAGACCTTCGTGCATGGCGTTCATGTAGGCCCCGAAGATCCGGGCTGGATACGAGCCACCGGTGACGCTGCGACCGCCGACACTCCGCATGGGGACGTTGCCCTCGATGGCACCCATCCACACGGCGGTCGACAGGTGCTGACTGAACCCGGCGAACCAGCCGTTCGAGAAGTCCTGCGCGGTGCCGGTCTTGCCCCCGACGTCGTGTCCGGACACTCGGGCGGCGCCACCGGTTCCGCCGGTCACGTTGTCCTTCAAGATGTCCGCGGCGAACTGTGCCGTCTCGATCGAGAACGCCCGGTAGCCCTCGTCGACGTGCTCGAAGACGGTCGCGCCATTGCGATCGAGCACGCGTTCCACGAAATACGGCGGGTTGTAGTAGCCGTCGTTCGCGATCGCGGCGTAGGCAGCCGACATGGCCAGCGGCGTCACCTCCTGGGTCCCGAGAGGCGTCGAGAAGATCGACGGGTCCAGATCGACGATCTCGTTGGACGCGTTCCGGGTGCGGATGCCGAGATCGCCGGCGAGGTCGACGACGTTGTCGATGCCGGCGATCTGGCCGAGTCGCACATACCCGCAGTTCGACGAGTTGGTCGTCATCGACGTGATCGATCCGCTGAACCCGCGCGATCGCCCGAAGTTGTTGACCTCGTAGACCTCCTCCACACCGGGGATCCGGAAGCGGCATGGACCGCTCCCCGAGATCCGGTCACTCGGCGAGTAGCCCTGCTCGAGCAGTTCGAGCAGGACGAAGGTCTTGAACGCCGAACCGGGCTGGCGATACCCCTGCGTGGCGAGGTTGAACTTGAAGTCGTCGCCGAACCCTGGACCGCCGACGAGTGAGCGCACCGCTCCCGTCGACGACTCGACCGAGGCCATGGCCACCGTGCCGATCGCATCCTCGCCGGCCTGGTTCTTGCCGGCCACGAACAGCGCGGGTTGCCCTTCGATCGAGAATGGCGCGAGCACGTCGTTCCGGGCGATCTCGGCCAGGAACTGCGCGCCCAGGTCCAGCGTGGTGTGGATCTGGAGACCACCCCGGAACACCGCATCGAAGCGTTCGGTCCTCGTCTCGCCGAGCCGTTCGTCTGCCAGCAGCGCCTGCTTGACCTCCTCGACGAAGTAGTCGTCGGGCGGCGGGATGTACTCGATGGCCACGTCGGGCAGCGGCGCCTCGTTCGCGAAGGCTGCCTCGTCCTCGGTGATCATGCCTTCCTCCACCATGCGGCGGAGTGCGATACGACGGCGCTCGCGGGCGACGTCGGGGTACCGCAGGGGGTCGTACTCGATCGGGTTGCGGATCATCCCGGCGAGCAACGCCGCCTGGGCCAGGTCGAGTTCGGAAGCATCGACGCCGAAGTACGTCTCCGCCGCGCTCTGGATGCCGTAGCTGTGGTTCGCCAGGTAGATCGTGTTGAGATACCGCTCGAGGATCTGCCGCTTCGACATCTGCTTCTCGAGGCGGACGGCGAGGAACGCCTCGCGGGTCTTGCGGTCGAGGTCCTGGGTCGAGTCCAAGAGGCTCTGCTTCACGAGCTGCTGGGTGATCGTGGACCCGCCTTGTTCGATCTGGCCGGACTCGACATTCGAGAGCAGCGCGCGCACCGTCGCCCGTACGTTCACGCCCTTGTGTTCGAAGAAATCCGAATCCTCGGCGGCGAGCACCGCGTCGATCACGTGGTCGGGAACGTCGTCGATCGAGATCGGCGCTCGGTTCTCCTCCTCCTGCAGCGTCGTGAGCAGCGTCCCGTCGCTGGCGTACACGTAGGAGCGGACCGACAGATCGTCCAGGATCACGTCGGAGGCCACGCCATGGGTCGCGGTCGTGAGGTTCGCCAGTTGGGGCGCGACGGCGAGGCCGGCCATCGTGACGATGATGATGCCGAGTGCCAAGAGGAGGAGGAGGCGCGGGAGGGCGCGCGCGAACCGGATCACGATGCGGTGAGCGTACCGGTGGCTCGGCCCGACGACGGGTCACCCGAGCCGTGGCCGTGGCGTAGGTTTCCTCTCCCGCGTGCCTGCGCATCGACCGAGGAGAACCGCCATGGGTCACGATCGACGATTCCGATTCGGGGTGCAGATCAGCACTGCGACCTCTGCCGACGAATGGGCCACGCTCGCCCGGCGAGCGGAGGAACTCGGGTACTCCAGCGTCTTCATGCCCGACCACTTCGGCGACCAACTCTCCCCCGGGCCGGCGTTGATGGCTGCCGCCGACGCGACGACCGAACTGCGGATCGGGACCCTGGTCTACGCCAACGACTACAAGCATCCGGTCGTGCTGGCGAAGGAGGTCGCCACCCTCGACCTGCTCTCCGGCGGCCGATTCGAGTTCGGTCTCGGCGCCGGATGGATGAACACGGACTACGAACAGTCCGGGATCCCGCACGATCGCGCCGGGATCCGCATCGACCGGCTGGCCGAGGCACTGACCGTCTGTCGCGGTCTGTTCGGCCCCGACCCGGTCACGTTCGACGGCGACCACTACCAGCTCTCCGAGATGGTCGGGATGCCCAAGCCCGTGCAGTCGCCCCACCCGCCGTTCCTGATCGGAGGCGGCGGCAAACGGGTACTGACGCTCGCCGCGCAGGAAGCCGACATCGTCGGCATCAACCCCAAGATCGCGAGCGGCGCGGTCGACACGGAGACCGCACAGAACGGTGCGCCCGAGCTCACCGACCAGAAGATCCAGTGGGTGAAGGACGCCGCCGGCGACCGGTACGCCGAACTCGAACTCAACATGTTGGTGTTCGCCGTCGTGGTCACCGACGACAAGCAGGGCGTCGCCGAGATGATGGCGCCGATGTTCGGCCTCGATCCGGGGCTCGTCGGCGACTACCCCCTCGCGTGGATCGGCACCGAGGACGAGATCGTCGAGACCATCCAGGCTCGTCGGGATCGTTGGGACGTGAGCTACCTCGTCATCCAGGCCGACGCGATGGAGACGGCGGCGCCGATCGTCGCCCGGCTCGCCGGGACCTGAGCGGGCCCGGTTCGACACCATGGCCGACTACGCATTCGCCGGCGCCGGATGGATCAGCGCGGTCCACGGGCTCGCCGTCGCCGCCCAGCCCGACAGCCGTGTCGTCGCCGTCGCGTCCCGGACACGCAAGACGGCCGACGAGCGCGCAGCCGAGGTCGGAGGCGTCGTCGTTCCGTACAGCGAGTTGCCGGCGGGTGCCGACATGGTCGTCGTCGCCACCCCGCCTCGGCGGCACGCGGTGGATGCGCTCCGGGCGATGGCCGCAGGCGCAGCGGCCGTCGTCGAGAAGCCGCTCTGCGCGACGCTCGACGACGCCGACCGACTCGTCCGCGTGGTCGAGGCCGGCGGCATGCTGACATACGCCGAGAATCTGCTGTTCGCAGATGCTCCGGCGCGGGCGCTGGGCGAGATCGCCACGTTGGGGTCGCTCACCCACCTGACCGCTCGCGCCATGCAGCCCCGACCGACGTGGGGGTCGTTCACCCAACGGTCGTGGGGCGGAGGCGTGCTGTTCGACCTCGGCGTTCATCCGCTCGCGCTCGTGCTGCGAGCCGCTCGGTCCGCTCGACCCGTCGGCGTCGCCGCAGCCTTCGAGCGCAGCGATGACATCGAGGTCGAGGACCGGGCATCGGTGCATCTGCGTTTCGACTCCGGGCTCGTCGCCCAGGTCGAGGTGTCGTGGCGGGAACAGGACACGATCTGGGACCTCCAGGCCGCGTCAGAGTCGGGCGTCGTCGTGCTCGAACTCCTCCCCGAGATCGCGCTCGAGAGGAGCGGCGAGCCCGTGCACCTTCCCCCACCCCCGGAAGGTCTTGACCATCCGCCGCAGCTGGACCAGTTCGGATACATCGAACAACTCCGCGACGCCGAGGCATCGGCGTCGGTGGGGCGTTCGTCGGCGGTCAGCGATGTGTATCTCGGACGCGACCTGCTCGAGATCGTCTGCGCCGCAGCGCAGTCCGCCGCACGCAGCAGCGTCGAGATCCCACTGCCGTTCACCGGCCCACGGGACAAGACGCCGATCGAACTCTTGGACCCCGCGCCCTGATCCCGCCGCGGCGAGCGAATCCCAGTCGTAGAGCGGTGGGGCGATCGACGTAGCGTGCCCGGGTGATGTCGCCGACCTCGGAGATCCCAGCGCCCGAGAGCCGGACCGTGTTGCGACGGGGCATCAGCCTCCTGTCCGAGATGGTCCGCACGAATCCGTGGCCGTTCACCGGCGCACTCCTCGGTTCACTCGTCTTCTCCGCCGCTTCGGTCGCCGGCGCCGTGGTCCTCGGCCGCGTCACCGACGACCTGATCGTCGACGGCGCCGCCACGCCCACGGTCACCGCTGCGATCGCCGGTGGTGCGGCCATCATTGCCATGTCGGTGACTCGCGCCGCCGGGGTCGTGGCTCGTCGCTATTTCGGCGTCATGGCGACCCGGCGCATGCAGATGGAGTGGTTCGACCGACTCTCGGACCACTACCTCGACCAACCACTCCGGTTCTTCCACACGCAGCCGACCGGCAAGCTGCTCGCACATGCCGACAACGACGCCGAACGCTCGGCGTTCGTGATGCAGCCGCTTCCGCTGTCGCTCGGGGCGATCGTGCTCCTCGTCTTCGCATCGATCAACCTCGCGATCCTCGACCCGCTACTGCTGGCGATCGGGCTCCTGCTCTTCCCGACGCTGATCGTGATGAACCGCCTCTACACGACCCGGGTCGAGGGGCCATCGGCTCGGGCCCAGGCGCACGTGGGCGAGGTCAGCGCCGTCGCGCACGAGAGCTTCGAGGGCGCATTGGTCGTGAAGCTCCTCGGTCTCGAAGCACGAGAATCGGAGCGCATCCGGGCCGCGTCCGAGCGCCTCCGCCGAGAGCGACTCGTCATCGGTCGACTCCGCGCTGCGTTCGAGCCAGGACTCGAGACGCTGCCCATCCTGGGCACCATCGCGCTGCTCGCCGTGGGCGCGTCCCGCGTGGACTCCGGGGCGATCACCACGGGCGACTTGGTGCAGGCGATGACGCTGTTCGGCATCCTCGCCTTTCCGATGCGTGTCGTCGGTTTCCTGCTCGAAGAACTGCCTCGGTCCGTCGTGTCCCGCGAGCGGATCGTCGACGTCCTCGACACCGACCACGTGAACGACGTCGTCTTGGTGGACGATGCCGAGCGACGACCGCTCCCGTCCGGTCCCCTCCCGCTTCAGGTGGAGGATGTGTCGTTCCGCTACGGCGACGAGCCGGTGCTCGAAGGGATGTCGTTCTCGGTCGCGCCCGGCGAGGTCGTGGCGGTCGTCGGCTCGACCGGTTCTGGGAAGTCGACGATGTGCACGTTGCTCGCCGGCCTGGCGCGCCCGACCGAGGGCGAGATCCGTCTCGCCGACGTCCCGCTGCGCAACGTCGAGCCGCTCGACCTGCGCGCCGCGGTGTCGCTCGTGTTCCAGGAGACGTTTCTCTTCGCCGACACCGTGCACGAGAACCTGACCCTGGGTGACGACGTCGCGGACAAGACGCTCCGGTGGGCGATCGACATCGCGCAGGCGACGTTCGTGTCCGAACTCGCCGAAGGGCTCGACACCGTCGTCGGCGAACGCGGCGTCACGCTCTCGGGCGGGCAGCGCCAGCGTGTCGCCCTGGCGCGCGCCATGCTGCGACACCCACGCCTCCTCCTGCTCGACGACGCCACGTCGGCCATCGATCCGTTGGTCGAACAACGCATCCTCGACGGCCTGCGAGCCGAGCTCGACACCACGACGATCGTGGTCGCGCACCGGGTCGCCACCATCCGTCTCGCCGATCGGGTGCTCTTCATGGACGACGGGCGCATCGCAGGCGACGGCCCCCACGACGAACTGCTGGCGACGAACGACGCATACGCGGCACTCGTCCGCGCCTACGAGCAGGACGAGTCCGCATGACAACCCGGCCCTCCGAGCTCGATGGAGCGATCGCCGTACTCAAGCGCGGCATCGCCGCCACGCCAGAGCTGAAGATCGGGCTCATCGCGACGATCGGCATGGCCATCGGCAGCGGGGGCGGCCGTCTGGCAGTTCCCATCCTCATCCAGCAGATCCTCGACCGCGGCGTGATCGGCGACGACGGATTCCGCCCCGGTTTCGTCTACCCGGCCTGCGCCATCGCCGTCGTCGTGGTCGTCGGGTTGTTCTGGCTCAGTCGAGCGACCTACCTGCGTCTCATCACCACCGCGGAGAACAGCCTGTACGGGCTGCGTGTGCGTACGTTCGAACACGTCCATCGCCTCGCGATCGCCGACCACACCGAGTCGAGGCGCGGAGAGATGGTGGCCCGGGTCACCTCCGACGTCGAGACGTTGGCGCAGTTCACCCAGTGGGGTGCGGTGAGCTGGATCGTCAACTCGTCGATCATCGTCGGAACGATCGCCGCGATGACGATCTACTCGTGGCAACTGGCGTTGCTGGTCGTCGTCGTCTTCGCTCCGATCGTGCCGCTGATGCGCATCCTCCAGAAGCGCCAGCTCGCTGCCTACGACCGAGTCCGCACCACCGTCGGTACGAGCCTCGCCGAGGTGTCCGAAGCCGTCACCGGCGCCCCCGTCGTGCGCGCCTACGGGCTCGAGCTCAGGACGCGGGCTCGACTCCGGGGAGCGATCCGCGATCAGTACCGGGCCCACCTGAAGGCCGGGATGTACTTCTCGCTCCTCTTCCCGCTGGGGGACATCTTCGGATCGCTCGCGCTCGCCTCCGTCGCCGGCGTCGGCGCCATCCACGGCGACACGCTCGGCGTGTCGCCCGGTGAGCTCGTCGCCTTCCTGTTCCTCGTCAACCTCGTCCTGTCGCCGGTGTCGGAGCTGTCGGAGGTCTTCGACCAGACCCAGACGGCCATCGCCGGCTGGCGGAAGATCCTGGGCGTCCTCGACATGCCCGTCGACGTCGTCGACCCCGAACCGGGACTCGCGCTCCCGACCCAGGCACTGGGCGTGACGGCTCGTGGCGTCGACTTCTCGTACCGGACCGGACCCCCGGTGCTCCGGGGAGTCGACGTCGACATCCCGGCCGGCACGAACGTCGCGGTCGTCGGCGAGACCGGATCGGGCAAGACGACGTTCGCGAAACTGCTCTGCCGACTCGCCGACCCGACCGGCGGCGCCGTGCTCATCGGCGGCGTCGACCTTCGCCACGTCGGTGGCGACCATCGCCACCACGCCATCCGCATGGTCCCGCAGGACGGGTTCCTCTTCGAGGGGTCCATCGGCTCCAACGTCCGGTTGGGTCGAGCATCGGCGACCGATGCCGACGCCCGCGCCGCCTTCGATCGTCTCGGCCTCCGGGCGTGGCTCGACGCGCTTCCCGATGGCCTCGACACCGACGTCGGCGAGCGGGGCGGCAACCTCTCGGTCGGTGAGCGTCAGCTGGTGGCGTTGGCCCGTGCGCAGCTCGCCGAGCCCGGCGTCTTGGTGCTCGACGAGGCGACGAGTGCCATCGACCCCGAGACCGAACAGGCCTTGGCCGTCGCGCTGGCCCGACTCGCCGAGGGTCGTACGGTCGTCAGCATCGCTCATCGGCTGTCGACAGCCGAGCTCGCCGACCTGGTGCTCGTGTTCGACGCCGGCCGCTTGGTCGAGCAAGGAGCACACACCGATCTCGTCGCGCGGGGCGGCGTCTACGCGAGGCTGCACCGTTCGTGGATGGGCGCCACCCGGGACGGCGATCCGGCTGTCTCGTAGGGTCGGCGTCGTGCCGACGCTCATCACCGACTCCCCTGTGTGGCCCGAGCTCGTCTCGCACCACCGCACGCTCGCCGACGTCCATCTGCGGGAGCTCTTCGCCGCCGACGCGGACCGCGGAGTCCGCTTGGCCGCTGTCGCCGGCGACCTCCACATCGATCACTCGAAGCATCGGACCACCGACGAGACCTGGTCGCTGCTCCACCGGCTCGCCGACGAGCGCGATCTGGCCGGCCGGTTCACCGCGTTGTTCGCCGGCGAACACGTGAACACGACCGAGGGCCGTCCGGCGCTCCACACCGCCCTTCGCCGTCCCCGCGACCAGCCGCTCGTCGTCGACGGCGTCGACGTCGTCGCCGGGGTCCACCACGTCCTCGACCGCATGGCCGCTTTCGCCGAACGGGTCCGCGGCGGCGACTGGCGGGGTTCGACCGGTGAACCGATCCGCTCGATCGTCAACATCGGCATCGGAGGATCGGATCTCGGGCCCGCCATGGCTGCGACGGCGCTTCGGACGTGGGTGCGCGCCGATCTCGACCTCCACTTCGTGTCGAACGTCGACGGCGACGACCTGGCGAACACGCTCCGTCACGTGCACCCGGCCACGACGTTGTTCATCGTGGCGTCGAAGTCGTTCACCACGCTGGAGACACTGGCGAATGCAGATCACGCGAAGCGGTGGCTGCTCGACGAGCTCGGCGACGACGCTCGGGTCGACGCCCACTTCGTGGCACTGTCGACGAATGCCGATGCGGTGGCGGACTTCGGTATCGACACCGACAACATGTTCGGCTTCTGGGACTGGGTCGGTGGTCGCTACTCGGTCGACTCAGCCGTCGGACTCTCGCTCATGGTGGGGATCGGCCCGGCCGCCTTTCGCGACTTTCTCGACGGCTTCCACGCCATCGACGAACACGTCGCTGCCGACCCGCTCGCGAGCGCGCCGGTCACGATGGCGCTGCTGAATCTCTGGTACCGCAACCACTTCGGCGCCCAGACCCAGGCGGTGCTCCCCTACAGCGATGCGCTCGCCCGCTTCCCCGCCTACCTCCAGCAACTCGAGATGGAGTCCAACGGCAAGCGGGTCACCCTCGACGGCGACGTGGTCGACCACGACACCGGATCGATCGTGTGGGGCGAGCCCGGGACCAATGGCCAGCACGCCTTCTACCAACTGCTGCACCAGGGCACGACGTTGGTCCCGTGCGACTTCATCGGATTCGCCTGGCCGACCGACGATTCGTCATCGGCACCCGATCATCAAGATCTGCTCACCGCCAACCTGTTGGCCCAGTCCGAAGCGCTGGCCTTCGGACGGACCGCGGAGGAGGTCGCCGCCACTGGGATCGACGCCAGCCTCGTCCCCCACCGGACATTCACCGGCAACGTGCCCTCGACGACGATCCTCGCCCCACGACTCACGCCGTCAGTGCTCGGCCAGCTGATCGCGCTCTACGAGCACAAGGTCGCGGCGCAAGGCTTTCTCTGGGGCATCAACAGCTTCGACCAGTGGGGAGTCGAACTCGGAAAAGCACTCGCCACCACGATCTCGGACGAGATCGCCCGAGATTCCGATGGAGAACACGACTCGAGCACAACGGCGCTGCTGCGCCGTTATCGAGAGCTACGCCGGCGCCGCTGACGCTGCGTCGTCCGAGGCATCGGAGTCTGCATCTGCATCGGTCGACTCGTCAGCGGGCTGCGCTGCCGCCTCGGCGTTCTTCGCGAGGAACGCACGGACGGCCTCGTTGAACGCCTGCGGGTTCTCGATGTTGGGGAGGTGCGAGCTCTCCTTGATGATCACCAGCTCGCCGTCGTCGACGAGGCTCGAGATCAGGTTCGACTCGGCCAGCGGCGTGACCCGGTCGAGTTCGCCAGCAATCACGAGGGTCGGCGCAGCCATGCCCCGCAACGCACTCATGGCGTCGGGCCGGTTCTTCATGGCCTCGAGCGCAGCGATCCAGCCTTCCGGCAGGTTGTGCTGCATGAGTGCGAGCACGTAGTCGGCCAACTCGGGACGGTCGAGCGACGCCTGCGACAACAGGTTGTCGACCATGCCCTTGGCGAGGGTTGCGATGTCTTCGCCACCGGCGAGCGCTTCTTGTTGCTCGGTCCGCTTCTCCCATGTGTCGACGTCGTCGGACTTCGACCGGGTCGCCACGAGCACGAGCGGACCGATCCGGTCGCTGTGCCGACGGATCAACTCGAACGTGAGATACCCGCCCATCGAGGCCGACACGATCGTCGGCTTGTCGAGGCCCAACTCGTCGATGATGCCGGCGACCAGGTCGGCCCACGCGCCCATCGTCGCCTGCTTCGGCTCGGCGGGGGCAGGACTCGAACCGAAGCCGGGCAGGTCGATGCCGACGACTCGGTGATCGGCCTCGAGGTCCGCGAACTGGTACTCCCACATCGCCGCATTGAACGGAAATGCGTGGAGGAACAGCACCGGGTCGCCGCTTCCACGGTCGACCACGTGAACCTCTTGGCCGGCGATGGTCACGGTGGTCATTGCGTTCCTCCGGGTAATTCTTCGCGGGCTCGTCCGCGAGTTTCTCCCGTGACCGGACGCCGCCGCAAACCGGGAACGGGACGAATGCGTCACACCGTCCAGGATCGTCCGGATTCATGAGCACGTGCGCGAAGATCGGAGTCTGATGGGGGCACATCTGCGTACTCGGTCGTCGATGCCCCGATCATTTCGGCGTCTCCTCGGGGCCGCGTGGGTGTCGAACACGGGTGACGGCGTCCGCAACGCCGCCATCCCACTCATCGCGGCCAGCCTCACCTCGTCGGCGTCCACCGTGACCCTCGTCGCCGCGGCGGGAACGCTCCCCTTCGCACTCTTCGGGGTCGTGGCCGGGACCATCGCCGACCGCACGGCACGCCCGCCCCTCATCGTCCGCGCCCACCTCTTCCGTGCCGTGATCGGTGCGAGCATCGCGGTGTTGTTGCTCGCGGACGAGATGACGGTCACCTTCCTCGTGGCGGGCGCCTTCTTGTTGGGGATCGGCGAGGCCGTCGCGGACTCAGCGGCGCCGGCGCTCATCCCCGACATCGTCGACGACAACGACCTCGAACGGGCGAACGGTGAACTGGAGACGGCCGAGCTCGTCGCCAACGACCTCGTGGGCCCCCCGGTCGGCAGCGTCTTGTTCGCGGTCTCCGCAGCGGTGCCGTTCGCGCTCGATGCCGTGTCGTTCACGACCTCGGCCGCGCTCGTCCAGGCCATCGACGAACCCGATGCCCGACGACCGATCACCCCCGAATCGACCTGGTGGGAGGACCTCCGGGAGGGGATCTCGACCGCGTGGACGAATCGAGTGCTGCGCACGACCGGGGCGCTGATCGTGGTGCTCCAGATCGGCAACCTGGCCGCCATCGCGCCGATCGTCCTGTATGTGACCGGACGCCTCGGCGTCGATCCGGCTGCCTACGGCGTGTTCTTGGCGGTCGGCTCGATCGGTGGGATCGCCGGCTCGCGACTCGCCGGCCCCTCGGTGCGACGATTCGGGAGCTTCGCCACCTTGATGGGATCGCTCGGTGTCTCGAGCGCGTCGTTCCTGCTCATGACGATCCCGTCGGTCCCTGCGGTCGCGCTCGGCTTCGCAACGTCGTTCGGTGCGGTGGTGGCCGGCCGGATCGTCATCATCACCGCCCGCCAACGCAGCGTTCCGTCCCGACTGCTCGGCCGCGCACAGGGAGCGATGCGCACCCTGGTCTGGGGCGCAGCGACGGTGGGCGCGCTCCTCGGAGGCGTGCTGGCTGACTCGGTGGGCGATCGCGCGCCGTTCGTCTTGGCGGCGGCCTGCTATGCGGCCGGGGCCATCGCCGGCTTCCGTGCCCTTCGACGGGTGCTCATCGAACGGTCCCCGACCGCCTGATCAGTCACGCAGACGGTCGGGGATCCACGTCGACAGCCGTTCGCGGAGCACCGCACCAGCGCCGGCGAGCAGATGGCCTTCCTCGGGTAGCACGACCAGCTCGCCGTGCCCGCCCGCCAACTGGTGCACGACCTCACTCGCGAACGGCGGGAGGATCTCGTCCTGTCCGCCGTGGAACAACAGCATCGGGACGTCGGCCAGGCCCTCGACGTCCTCGCACCCGGCCGACTGGGTGGCGAGCGTGACGACGCCGGCGGTGAAGTCACCCATCGCCATGCCCAACTGCGCCGCCACCGCGCCACCGAACGAGTGGCCGACGGTGACGAAGCGGCGCGCACCCTGGCGAGCAGCGACGTCGGCGGCAGCGAGCGCGTCGTGCACGCAGCGGTTGAAGTCGTTCGGGGCGCGGTAGGAGACCCGCAGCGTGGCGATGCCCTCGGCAGCGAAGGCGTCGCCGAGGTGGTGATAGAGCCCGTCGGCCGGTCCGAGGAGCCCGCCCATGGCACCGCCGACCGCGACGACGGCGTGCTCGGCGTCCGGCGGTCCGTGCCACAAGATGGTGAGCAGCCCCTGCATCGTGAACAACTCGTGGTGGACGAGGCCATCGGCGATCTCGACCGACTGCTTCGCCAGCACCCCGAGCCGCTCGTACGGACCCTGCGGCGTGTCAGCCATTCATTCAGCCCAGGCTTTGACCTTCTCGATGATCTCGAGGGGCTTGTCTCCCACGGGGAGGATCTGGAGGTGGGTGACCCCGGCATCGCGGTAGGCCTCGATGCGCTCCTTCACCCAACCCTCGTCTCCGACCAGTGCCGTCGCATCGAGGAACTCGTCCGGCACGAGCGCCGCCGCCTCGTCCTTCTTGCCGTCGAGGTACAGGTCCTGGATCTTCTCCGCCTCCTCCTCGTAGCCGTAGCGCTGGAACACGTTGTTGTAGAAGTTCTTGCCCTTCGCGCCCATGCCGCCGACGTAGAGCGCGGTCATCGGACGCGCGAAGTCACGGATCCCATCGGCGACCGCCTTGTCGCTCGTGATGGCGACGGTGCCGCCGGCATTGATCTGGAGTGGCCCGAGCGACTCGTCTCGCTTGGCCATGCCGGCGTCGAGATCCTCGCCCCAGACATCGCGCGCCTTGTCGGGATGGAAGAACACCGGCAGCCAACCGTTGGCGACCTCGGCGGTCATCGCAACGTTCTTGTGGCCGAGGCTGGCGACCCAGATCGGGATCTCGTCACGGACCGGATGGTTGATGAGCTTCAGCGGCTTCCCGAGACCAGTGCCCTGATCAGCCGGCAACGGCAGTTGGTAGGCGTCGCCGTCGTAGGTGAGGCGCTCGCGCTTCCACACGATGCGACAGATGTCGATGAGTTCGCGCGTGCGAGTGAGCGGCTTGTCGTACTTCACGCCGTGCCATCCTTCGATGACCTGAGGCCCTGACGCACCGAGTCCGAGTACGAAACGACCGTCGCTCACCGCGTCCAGCCCGGCGGCGGTCGATGCGATCAGCGCCGGCGTGCGGGAGTAGATCGGCAAGATGCCCGACACGAGCTCCATGCGTTCGGTCTTGGCGGCGAGGTACCCCAGGATGCTGACAGCGTCGAAGCTGTAGAGCTCGGCCACCCAGATGGCATCGACGCCGGCCCGCTCGTAGTCGGCGGCGGTCTGCGCTGCGGCCTTGGGGTCGCCGGAGTAGTTCAGGGTCATGGAGAGCTTCATGGCGCTCCTTGCTAGCACCCGTCAGCGGTCGGCGACGTCCAGGAGGCTGGTGAGGCCGGGAAGCATGAGGTCGGTGTACAGGTCGGCCAGTTCGCTCGCCGAGCGGTGGGGGTGGTCGTGCCACCAACGCCCCAATGCCTCGAACGCTCCGTTCATCGCGGTGGCGACCGCTCCGGCCAGCGTCTCGTCGACCGGGCGGCCTCTCGCCTCGGCGCTCGCGACCAGATGGGTGGCGACCCAGCGGTCCTGGCGAACGCGGATCGACTCGACGGCCTCGGTGGTGGGGACATCGCGGGACGAGAGCAACGCCTCCCACAATCCGCGCCGCTCGCCGATGAAGTCGAACCACGCCAGCGCACCCGCCCGCAGCCCGGCATGTTCATCCGCGGGCCCGGCGCCGGCGACGGCCGCGGCCACATGGGCGGCGAGTGCGTCGGCGACGCGGCCGACGCACGCCTCGAAGACGACGTCCTTACGACCCACGATCTCGTAGATCACCGGCTTCGAGACGCCGATCCGGGTGGCGAGGTCGTCCATCGATGCGGCGGCATAGCCCCGCTCGACGAACAGGTCCTCGGCGATCGCGAGGATCTGGCGACGCCGCAACTCGCGTGGCACGCGCCCGTGACCGTGCGTCTCGACCTCACGCTGGATGGTTTCGAGTTCGGTTGTGGCGGTGGTCACAGAAAGATCCCCTTGTCGACCTACTCAAAGTAGGTTACTACTGGTAGGCATGAGTGACAAGCAGAGGCACGTACACACCGCCATCGTCGGTGCCGGTTTCTCGGGCATGGGGATGGCCGTTGGACTGCTCGAGGCCGGGCGCAGCGACTTCGTGATCTTGGAACGGGCCGCTTCCGTCGGCGGGACGTGGCGCGACAACAGCTACCCGAACTGCCGGTGCGACGTCCCGTCTCACCTCTACTCGTTCAGCTTCGCTCCCAACCCCGACTGGCCCGAGACCTACTCCCCCGCCGGGGAGATCCACGCCTATCAACGGCGGGTCGCCGAGGAGAAGGGGCTGATTCCCCACATCCGCTTCGGCCACGAGGTCCTCGGCGCCGACTGGGACGACGACGCCTCCCTCTGGCGGATCGAGACCAACCACGGTTCTTGGACGGCGGACTTCGTCGTCGGGGCGTTCGGCCTTCTCGCAGAGCCGGTCACGCCCGACATCCCGGGCATCGACACCTTCGAGGGCACGATCATGCACTCGGCCCGGTGGGACCACGACCACGATCTGACCGGTGAACGCGTCGCCGTCATCGGCACCGGCGCATCGGCGATCCAGTTCGTCCCGGGGATCCAGCCGACGGTCGGGCACATGACCGTCTTCCAACGCACCGCACCCTGGGTGTTGCCGCACCGCAACCGTCGCATCACGAAGATCGAACGAGCGATCTACCGTCGATTCCCCTCGGTCCAGCGGCTGGTTCGGAACGCCGTGTACTACAGCCGCGAACTCGTCGCCGCCGGCATGATCCGCAACAAGGGCGTCACCGAGGGCGCCAAGAAGCAGGGCCTCGCCCACATCTCGAAGTCGATCACCGACCCCGAGCTGAAGGCGAAGGTGACACCCGAGTTCGCACCGTTCTGCAAGCGGATCCTGCTCTCGGACGACTACTACACGGCGCTGGACTCGGCGAACGTCGACCTGAACGTCGACGGCATCGCGGAGATCCGAGCCAACTCGATCGTCACGCGGACCGGCGAGGAGATCGAGGTCGACTCGATCGTGCTCGGCACCGGCTTCCACGTGACCGACTCTCCGATGATGGAGCGGTTCCGCAACGCCGAAGGTCACTCGATCACCGACGCCTGCGACAAGAGCCGTCTCGGCGCCTACAACGGCACCGTCATCCCGACGTTCCCGAACCTGTTCGTCATCCCCGGCCCCAACACGGGCATCGGCCACACCTCGCTCATCGTGATGATCGAAGCCCAGGTCGGGTGGGTGCTGAAGCTGGTCGAGGCCATGGAGCAACGCCGCCTGGCGAGCGTCGAGGTCAAACAGGCAGTGCACGACGACTGGTGCGACCTGATGGATGCCAAGACCGAACCCACGGTCTGGAACTCGGGTTGTTCGTCCTGGTACCTCGACAAGGACGGCCGCAACTCGACACTGTGGCCTGGCCTCACCACGGAGTTCCGCAAGCGTCTCCGCACCGTCGACCTGACACAGTTCGAGACGGCGTCCATCACGACGGTCGCCGCCGCCGCGGACTGACCCTCACCGCTCCTGGGCAGCGCGCTCCTCGACCGTGACATCCTCGACGAGGTCCGGCACCGCAGGGACGGCGTTGAGGCGCGGCGTGGACACGCTGCCTCGAGCAACCCGGTGACGATCCCAGAAGGGCGCCCACGAGGCGAAGGAGTCGCCGTCGATGGCCTTCATCACGTGGTTGCCCTGCGCGACGTCGACGCCGAACTCCTCGAGGAGGTTCCACGACTCGTTGGTCTCGACACCCTCAGCGACGACCCGCAGTCCGAGGCTGTGCCCGAGTTCGACGATGGACCGGACGATGACGGCATCGTTGGGACGGATGACCATCCGCTCGACGAAGGACATGTCGATCTTGATCTCGTCGACCGGGAACCGTCGGAGGTGTGAAAGGGACGAGAACCCGGTGCCGAAGTCGTCGATCGCGAGGGTGACCCCCATCTCCGACATCTTCGGGAGGACACCGAGCGACTCGACCTCGCGCGTCAGCAACGCCGTCTCGGTGACCTCGAGCGTGATCGCTCCCGGGTCGAGCCCGTATGCATCGATCGCCCGTCGATACCGGTCCGGGAGGTTCTGGTCGGCGATGTCGCGCTCGGTGAGGTTGACGGCGATCGGCACGTCACAATCGACGGCTCGCAACGCGACGACCTGGCGCGCAGCGCGGTCGAGCACGAAGTCGGTGAGGTCGCACAGCAGTCCGGCGTGCTCGGCCACGTCGACGATCTCGCCGGCGGGCACCGAGTGCAGGGTCGGATGCGTCCAGCGGATCAACGCCTCGGCGCCGACCAACGAACCGTCCTCGAACGCCACCTTGGGCTGGAAGAAGACCTCGAGCTGCTCGGCGGCGAGCGCGGCACGGAGGTCGGTGGCCAGTCCGAGTCGCCGCGTGCGGTGCCGGTCGAGGCGACCTTCGTACGCGAGCAGGTGCACGCCCTTCGCCTTGGCCGCGTACATGGCGACATCGGCGGCGCGGAGCAGCTCGCCGGGAGTGTCGCCGTGGTCGGGGAAGACCGCCATTCCCACGCTGATCCCGATGTCGAGCACGAGATCGCCGTGGACGATCCGCTCTCCGACCACGGATGCGAGTTCGTCGGACACCTCTTCGACCTGGGAGACGAGCGCCTCTCGGTCCTGGTTCGACACGACAACGACGAACTCATCGCCCCCAAGCCGTCCGACGGCGTCGACGGCACTGGCCGCCGCTCCGATCCGGCGACCGATCTCCGCGAGCACCACGTCGCCGGTCTGGTGACCCAACGTGTCGTTGACGGCCTTGAAACCATTGAGGTCGACGAGCATGACGGCCATCGATCGCTCGAGCGGGCGGACCTCGGCCATGACCTCCACGATCGACGCCTCGATGCTCGCTCGATTCGGGAGACCGGTGAGCTCGTCGAATCGCGCCTGACGCTGGAAGCGTGTGAGTCGATCGCTCGCCTCCACAGCGGTCGCGACCATCGGCGCGAGGCGCTGCAACAGCCGACGGTTCCCCAAGGAGAACGACCGATCGGCCTCCCGACGAAGCGCCACCACCGTGACGTCACCGACACCGGAGGTGACCGTTGCGGAGAGCACGAACAGCGGGCCGTCCTCGAGGTCCCCGATCGCCCGCAGCTCGGACAGTTCGTCGGGTGCCGCGAGGAACGAGCTGGCTCCCGCAGCGCGTTGCGCGATCACAGGACCGATCGCGCACGACGGTGTCGTGCGTACGCCGGACGACACCGCGAGGAGCGCCCCGGACGAGTGACTCACGACAGCGGCTCGAGCGTCGAGCATCGACAACACCGCCTCGCTCGCCCGCTGGAGCACCGTCGCGTCGGCAACGCCGGCGACGACCGCCTCTTGGGCATCGGCGAGCTGGTTCGCGTCGTCAGAATGGCGCTTCGAACGGATGCCGAGCAGTTCCTCGGTCGCCAACGCAACCATCCCGACCACGGCGACGCTCGCGCCCCACTCGGCGAATGCCGCCAGTCCGACCGCGCCGATGCCGACCACGAGGCCGGTGCCGAGCGCGCCCAGGTCGGCGATGCGAGTGCTGAGATCGGAACGCTGCACCGTGACCCCGTCCAGGAGCGACGTGCCGGCGTCGGCGCCGCCCCGGACGATGACGCCCACCAGCACCGCCAGCGCCAACGCACCCCAGGTGTCGGCGTCGCCCATCCCTCCGGGATCGAACGACCGGAACACGACGATGGCCGTGGCCGCTTCCACGGCCCAGAGCGCCGAGTCGACGACCATCCGACGCCACCGATCGGGACGAGGCCA
>JAPKDO010000196.1 GCA_028822535.1 Acidimicrobiales bacterium | reverse complement strand
GCCTGCCGCAGCAGCCGCCGCCGCTGCATTTGCAGCGCCAAGAGCCGGGCGCGGGTGTCGTGGTACGGGTTCGTTCGTCGCTCGGTCACGATCTGGTAGCTCGCCATCACGAGGCGGATGAACGCCTTGTAGCGACCCGAGTGGATCCGGACGAGCAGCAAGGTGTTGCGAACCATGAGGTAGTCGACGGCCGGCATGGTGTTGCTCATGTCGGGGTTGTGGACCCGCGCACCTCGTACGAGACCGACCTCCCATCCGGCGGCGTGTGCACGCATCCCGATGTCGGCTTCCTCGCAGTACGCGAAGTATCGCTCGTCGAACAGCCCGACATCCTCCAGGAATCCCCGCCGGGCGAAGAGCAGCGTTCCGTGGGGATAACCGGCCGGTTCCCATCCCTCGTCGACCGTCGCGGGGACCTGGATTCCCCCGAAGTAGGGATCGACCATGGGGGTGGTCCCGTCGCCGAAGTCTCCGCACGCGAGCCCGGCGCGGGGACGATCGTCGACGGTGGCGAGGATGCGCTCGATCGCGTCGGGGGCCGGGAGTGCGTCGTGCGGACACAGACCGACCCACTCCTCGTGACCAGAGGCGAGGAAGCGCTTCCAACCGGCGTTCGCCGACGGACCGAAGCCGCCGTTGCCGCCCATTCGGATGATGTCGCTTCCCGACGGCAGCAGCGATTCGGCGGTGGCATGCGCTGCGGGGGTCGAGCCCGAGTCGACGAGGATGATCCGCACCGGCACCGTCTGCGCCGCCAGCGCGGCGATCGTCGCCTCGAGCCGCTCGGGCCGGTTCCGGTGGATCACGACGACAGGGATCGGGACGTCATCGGGACTGCGCACGGGCCCATCCTGTTGGAGCGACCATCCCTCGACCCAACTCGCGATGAGCATGCGGAGCGGCGACGACCGAGCGGCGGCGGCGTGCTAGATCAGCGGGATGGAACCCGACCGCTCCGTGGCCGACGAACTCTGCACGTTCATCGATCGGTCCCCTTCGCCCTTCCACGCCGTCGAGACCGCATCACAGCGGCTCGCGGCCGCCGGGTTCGTCGAACAACCCCTCGACGAGACGTTCGGTGGAGAGGGCCCGCGCATGGTGATCCTCGACGGATCGCTCATCGCGTGGCGCCAGCCGGATCGACCGCCGCGAGCGTTCCGGATCATCGGCGCACACACCGACAGCCCCAACCTGCGCATCAAGCCGAACCCGGATCACACTTCGGCGCACTTCCGCCAACTGGGCGTCGAGGTCTACGGCGGCGCACTCGTCAACTCGTGGCTCGACCGCGATCTCGGCTTGTCGGGAAGGGTGGTCCATCGGGGCACCGACGGTCCGGCGGTCTCGCTGTTCCGTATCGACGACCCGATCCTGCGGGTGCCGCAGCTCGCGATCCATCTGGACCGGGAGATCAACGACAAGGGCCTGCAACTCAATCACCAGTCACACCTGGCCCCGATCTGGGATCTCGACACCGAGCGCGGCACGGACCGGACGTTCCGGGACACGATCGCCGCGGCAGCAGGGTGCGGTCCCGACCAGATCCTGTCGTGGGATGTCATGGTCCATGACCTCACGCCATCGCGACGGACGGGCCGGGGCGGCGTCTTCGTCAGCGCACCACGCCTCGACAATCTCTGCTCGGCATTCGCTGCGATCGACGCGTTGACGGCGACGGAGGACGAGCCGGGCGACGTCGTGCCCGTCGTCTGCCTGTACGACCACGAAGAGGTGGGATCCACCTCGGCGACGGGCGCCGACTCCCATCTGCTCGTCACGGTGCTCGAGCGCATCGCGTCTGCGGCGGACGGCACCCGGGACGATCTGCTCCGAGCGCTGTCCACCTCGGTCTGCCTCTCGGCCGACATGGCGCACGCCACCCACCCGAACTACGTCGACCGTCACGAGCCGAACCACTACGTCGCGCTCAACGAGGGCCCGGCGGTGAAGGTGAACGCCAACCAGCGCTACGCATCCGACGCACGTTCCGTCGCCGTCTACCTCCAGGCCTGTGCGGACGCCGGAGTCCCGACGCAGTCGTTCGTGGGACGAACCGACATCCCATGTGGCTCGACGATCGGCCCGACGACCGCGGCGCGTCTCGGCGTCAGCACCGTCGATGTCGGCATCGCCCAACTGGCCATGCACTCCGCGCGCGAACTGTGCGGTGCCGACGACCCCAGTTGGTACAAAGCCTCGATGGCCGCCTTCCTCGCGCCCTGATCCTGGTCGTGACCGTCATCGTCCGCACCAGCGGTCGACGGCGAGCGTCGTAGCATCGCTTCGCCATGGACCTCGCTGCCGCTCGCGTCGTGCTCGGGGTCGACGCGTCCGACGAATGGTCCGTTGTGCGCGACGCCTATCGACGGCTCGTGCGTGAATCGCACCCGGACCTGGTCGGCGACACCGGTGTGGAACGCACCGTGCAGATCAACGCGGCGTACCGGACGCTGTCGACGGCCAGGCGGGACGGACGGCTCCACGACGTCGAGGCTGCATCGGCGGTCCCGACGCCACCGGCGGGGAGCGGACCGAATGCTCGAACCCCGGCCGACAAGGTGGACGTGCGGCCTCGACGGGGAGAACCGGCGGCGCCGACCGCCGTCGGCGTCCCCGACGACGTCCGGTTGCTCGGCGCCGACACGATCGCGCTCGGGAGCCCACCGGCCGAGACCTTCCGCCGGCTCGTGGAGGCGGTCCACTCCCTCGGAGAGATCTCCTACATCGACCGGGGCTCGGCGATCTTCGAGGCCGTGCTGGCGCTCGACGACGGGCATCACGCGTCATTCGTCGTCTCACTCCAGTGGCGTGCCCACGATGCGACCTGCGAGGCGTTCTGCACGCTGGAAGCGCTCGACCGGGCCGAGCACCTCGACGTCAGCGGCGTGCTCGAGCAGCTCCTCCCGTTGATCCCGCCGGACCGCGAAGCCGACCCCGCACGCTGACACGGTCCAGTCTGCGGACGAGCGAGGGACCGACGGGCAGGAGGAACAGCAGCAGTGGGAAGATCTCCAGCCGCCCGACCAACATCAGGACGATCAGGACACTCCGCTGGGCGAAGTCGAACACCAAGAAGTTCGCGGCCGGACCCGCGTCTCCCAGACCCGGCCCGACGCCGCCCATGGCCGTGATCACCGAACCGACCGACGTCGCCACATCGGCCCCCAAGGTCGCGAGGACGACGAATCCGGCGACGGCGATCAAGAAGTAGAACATCACGTAGCCGAGCACGGAGCGCACGATGTCCTCCGGAACCGGCTCGCGGCCCAGCCGCAACGGGAACACGCCGCTCGGATGCCGGACGCGACGTACCTCGCGCCATGCGTGCTTGGCGACGACCTGGACCCGGAAGAGCTTGAGGGCCCCCGATGTGGACCCGGCCATCGATCCGGTGACCATCAAGAAGAGCAGCACGATCTGGGTGGCCGGCACCCATCGGGTGAAGTCTGCGGTACCGAACCCGCAGCTCGAGATGAGGGAGACGACGTTGAACGACGAGTCGCGAAGGGCCGCCGACGGCGTCATACCGTCGCGCCAGTTGAGGACGGTCACGAATGCGGTCGACGCGACGACGACCCAGACCAGGAACCGGAACTCGCTCGAGCGCCAGAAGGCCCCGAGGTCTCGCCCACGGAATGCGGCGTAGAACAGCGGGAACTTCACCGCGCCGAGGGCCATGGCGACCATGATCCCGACCTCGACCGTGGCCGAGTCGAAGTGCGAGATCGAATCGTTGTACGGCGAGAATCCTCCGGTCCCGACACCGGTGGCCGCATGCGATACGGCGTCGTAGAGCGACAGGCCGGTGGCCAACAACACCAGGGTCGCCAACGCGGTGAGCGCGCAGTAGACACCCCACAGCCGCCGGGCCGTGTCCGACACCCTCGGGACGAGTTGATCGGCCGTCGGACCGGGCGACTCGGCCCGGAACAACTGGAGCCCGCCGACCCCGAGGAACGGAAGCACGGCGACCGCAAGGACGACCACGCCCATGCCCCCGACCCACTGGGTCATCTGGCGGTAGAAGAGGATGCCGTGGGTGTTTCCCTCGATGGGCGCCAGGACGGTCGACCCCGTACCCGTGAGCCCGGAGACCGACTCGAAGAGCGCGAGGTCCCAGGGCAACACGTCGGCGACCACGAACGGCACGGCCGCGGCGAGCGAGATGGAGATCCACGCGACACCGACCGCACGAACCGCCCCGCGTGGGCCGCCGGCGTTCGGAGGAAGCGACGTGGTCCGCCATGCGAGGATGCCGAGGATGCCGAGACCGACGGTCGACGCCGCCAGCGCGCGCCATTGATCGTCTCGGTAGACGAGTTCGACGACGAGCCCCGATGCCGATGCGCCGGCAACGGCGAGGACCGACAGCCCGGCGATGTGCAGCGACGCCGAGGCGACCTGTCGACGGACCGCGAACGGAGCGAGGACGCTCAATCCGCGGCCATCCGATCCTGAACGCGCTCGCGCAGGTTCGCCGCCCGACGAGTGATCTCCGACGCGGCAAGCGCTGCCCCGACGAGGACCGGGGCGATCTCGAGTCGTCCGAGGAACATCAGCGGAAGCAGTGCGGCCCGTGCTGGACGGGGAAGCTGCAGGATCCCGCCGGAGCCGGGAACGAGATCTCCGAGGGCCGGTCCGAAGTTCGCGATCGCCGAGATCGCTGCGCTCATGGCGGTGACCAACTCGCCCCCGAAGGCTGCGACCGCGATGGCGCCGGTCGCAGCGACGATCAAGTACTGGGCCTGGTAGCCGATCATCCGTGAGACCAACGCGTCACTCACGATCCGGCGCCCCACCCGCACCGGGGACACGGCTCGAGGATGGAGTTGTAGGACGAGCTCCCGTCGGAGGTAGCCGACCAGGGTGAGCGCGCGGACGAGTCGGAATCCTCCACCAGCCGAGCCGGACATCGCTCCCACGCCGATGATGGCGAGGAGCAACATCTGCCCACCGACCTCCCAGTCTCCCCAGCCACCGACGAAGTGACCCGTGGTCGACGCTGCCGAGGCGACGTGGAACAACGATCGCCGGATCGCTTCGTGGGTCACTTCGTCCGGTGACTCGGTCAGCAACGTCACCGCCGCGCCGCCGCCGAATATGACCAACAGATAGGCGCGCAACTCGAACGAACGCCAGAGCGGTCCCCGTCCACCCGGTCGCAACGCGCGCACGACCAGTGCCAGGTTCGCGCCGCCGAGGACCATCCCGCCGAAACCCGCCCATTCGACCGTCGTCGATCGGAAGTGGCCGAACGAACCAGCGTGGTTCGCGAACCCTCCGGTCGAGATGGTGGTCGCCGCATACGTGATGGCGTCGAAGGGGCCCATGCCCCCGATGAGGTAGAGCGCGATACCGGCAGCGGTGAGTGAGATGTAGAGGAGCGTGAGCCGCCGCAGTTGCAGCAACGTGCGTCGACTCCGCAGCGACGTCCCGGAGTAGCGCTGGCCGGCGTCGGTCACGTCGAGACCGCCGACGCCGATCGACGGCAGTACGGCGACCACGAAGAGCAGCGCGCCGAGACCGCCCACCCACTGGGTGCCGGCGCGCCAGAAGAGGGTGGAACGCGACATCGCCTCCGGATTCTCGACGACCGTCGTCGCGGTGGTCGTGAATCCGGCCACGGATTCGAACACCGAGTCGTCCCAGTGCGCGAACGTGCCGAGGAACTCGTACGTCGTGATCGACACGACGATCACCGCGGTCCATGCGGCGAACACGCCGACGAACGCCGTGGTGGAGCGGAATCGGAGCGGGACTCGGCACTGGTGCGCGAGGCCGGCACCGACGAGACACCACAGCACGCCGAGGATGGCGAACTGCGACACGTCGCGACCGTCGGTCACCAGTCCGAGGACGCACGACCCGGTGGCCAGCGCGCCACAGGACAAGATGGCGAGACCGACGACGAACCCGACCGGAGATTCCCATCGGCCGGCCCGGACGACCCGAGCGGTCCACCGTTCGGGACCGCGCACCAGGGGTTCGTGAACCGTCGGTCCGGCGTTGCGGTCCATGGGAGCGGGTTGCCTCGTGCTCAGCCGAACACGCGGCGTACGTCGTCCACCGACCCTGGCATCGAGAACAACACCACGTGATCGCGATCGCGTAGCTCGGATCTCCCGCGGGCGATCTGCGCCTTGCCGTCCCGCACGAACGCGCCCACGAGCACGTCCTTGGGCAACCGCAACTCGGCCACGATGCCGCCGTCGGCCGGGCTGCCCTCCTTCACCTCGAGTTCGAGCACCTCGACCTCGCCCTGCAGGAACGTCGCCACGGCCGAGACGTCACCACGGACGAAACGCAGCACGCCGTTCGCGCTCGCCGTCCGGGGCGACAGCGCGACGTCGATGCCCGCCTCGGCCAGCAGCGGCAGGAGCGACAGACGGTGGACGACGGCGATCGTCTCCTTTGCGCCCTCGAGCTTCGCGTAGAGGCAGGCGAGGATGTTGGCGTCGTCCTCACCGGTGAGCGCGAGCACCGCGTCGTAGGAGCCCACGTCGTTCTCCTCCAGGAGGTCGGCGTCGGTGATCTCTCCGCGGAGCACGAGCGAGCCCGGCAGCCGACCGGCGAGTTCGTCCGAGCGGTCGATGTCGCGCTCGACGATCACGACGTCGCTCCCCCGTTGATCGAGCGTCGTGGCGACGATCTCGGCCGTCCGCCCGCCGCCGAGCAGCATGATCTTGCGCGGGGCCTTGCGGGCGAGGCCGATCAGTCGCATCAGCTCACGACGCGCCCGACGCTTGCACAGGACCCGCACCAGGTCGTCCGCCTCCAGGCGCACGTCGCCTCGGGGGATGATCGTCTCCTCGCCACGCGTGATGACGCCGAAGAGGAAGTCCCACTCGGGTTCGTACTCGGCGGCGATCTCCATGAGGGATCGACCGACGATCGGTGCGTTCGGGGCGAGACGCGCGCCGATCACGACCACCTCGCCGCCGGCCATCTCCGCGACCTCGGAGGCGCCCGGGTACTCGAGCAGCTCGAGGATCTCCTGGGCGGTCTCGTGATCGGGATCGATGATCAGGTCGACGCCCATGGCCTCGTGCAGTGCGGACGACTTGCGAGACCGGAGGTCGGCGTCCTCGAGGCGGCAGACCGTCCGGGCGATGCCCGCCTGTTTGCCCACGAGACAACACACGAGGTTGACCTCGTCCTGGCTGGTGACCGCGACGATCATCTCGGCGCGATCGATGCCGGCCTCGCGCAGAACCTCCGGGTTCGTCCCCGAGCCGTGCAGCGTGAGCACGTCGAGTCGTTCGGTGACCGCACGGAGTGCTGCCCGGTTGCGCTCGATCACCGCGACGTCGTGGCCCTCGCGGCTCAGTCGGTCGGCGACATAGGTCCCGACCTCGCCTGCTCCCACCACGATCACGTACACGGCGACATCCTGCCGCACCGCCGCAGACTTTGGTGTTTCGGCCGACCGAAACCTAGGTTTCCTGGCTCCCGGAACGACCCGGGAGACGTATGGTAACCCCTGACGCGATCTCCAAGTCCGAGCGCGAACTCCTCAAAGCG
>JAPKDO010000195.1 GCA_028822535.1 Acidimicrobiales bacterium | reverse complement strand
TGGCCGCCGAGGCCGGTGAGGATCTCGCCGGCCTGCTGCGCGTGGACGAGCGACTCGGCCGCCTGCCCCTGCATGAAGTCGACGAGGGGGAGGCGGTTGGGGCCGGTGATGACCAGCGAGTAATGCGTGTAGCGCACCACGCCGGACAACTCGGCCTTGAGGATGTCGTTGAGGACCGGGATGACCTCGGCGGTCGGGAGGATCGATTCCATCAGCAGGGACCGTAGGCGGGAGCCCGCCCCACGGCAACGACGAAGGTTCGAGCGGCACCATCGATGTGACGTGAGACACGGTGCCGATGATGTTAGGACGGCCTAACCTGCAAGGACTTCCAGTTGACAATCATTGAAAGGTAGATGCATGTCCGTCATCAGCACCGAGATCAAGCCGTTCGAGGCCAAGGCGTTCCACAACGGCGAGTTCGTCGACGTGTCGAGCGAAGACCTCAAGGGCCACTGGTCCATTGTGTTCTTCTACCCGGCCGACTTCACGTTCGTGTGCCCCACCGAGTTGGGTGATCTCGCCGACCACTACGACGAACTGAAGGCGCTCGGTGCCGAGGTCTACTCGGTGTCGACCGACACGCACTTCGTCCACAAGGCATGGCACGAGACATCGGAGACGATCGGAAAGATCCGGTACCCGATGATCGGTGACCCGACCGGGACCATCACCAACAACTTCGAGAACATGCGTCCTGCCGAGGGTGTCGCGGACCGAGGCACCTTCGTCGTCGATCCCGACGGCATCATCCAGCTCGTCGAGATCACGCCCGAGGGCGTCGGCCGCAACGCCGCCGAGCTCGTCCGCAAGGTCAAGGCTGCGGCCTACGTGCGCGAGCATCCCAACGAGGTGTGCCCGGCCAAGTGGGAAGAAGGCGAGACCACCCTCGCCCCGTCCCTCGACCTCGTGGGGAAGATCTAGTCGTGCTCCCGTCCGACCTCGCAACGCAGCTCAAAGGACATCTGGCCAACGTGACGATGCCCGTCGAGTTGATCGCCTCCCTCGACGAGTCCGCGAAGTCGGACGAGCTGCGCGAGTTGCTCACGCAGATCGAGGGGATGTCCGACGACATCTCCCTCCGGATCGACGGTGCCGGAGAAGGTGATGGCGAGCGGCGACCGTCGTTCGCCATCACCCGAGCGGGCACCGACGTCCGCGTCGACTTCGCCGGCATCCCGCTCGGGCACGAGTTCACCTCGCTGGTGCTCGCCCTCCTCCACGTCGGAGGGCATCCGCCGAAGGTCTCCGACGAGACCGCCGAGACGATCCGGAACCTCGACGGCGAGCGGCACTTCGAGACCTTCTTCTCGCTGTCGTGCCAGAACTGCCCCGATGTCGTCCAGGCGCTCAACGTGATGAGCGTCCTCAACCCGAGCATCCACCACGTCGCCATCGACGGTGCCGTCTTCCAGGACGAGGCCGAAGATCGCGGTGTGGTCTCGGTGCCGTCGGTGTTCCTCGACGGGGACCTGTTCGAACAGGGCCGAATGACGCTGGACGAGATCGTCGCCAAGCTCGACACCGGCAGCGCCGAGCGCGCGGCGGAGGAGATCGCCGGCAAGGACCCGTTCGATGTGTTGGTTGTGGGCGGCGGACCGGCAGGCGCGTCGGCCGCGGTCTACGCATCCCGAAAGGGCATCCGCACCGGGTTGGTCGCCGAACGCTTCGGCGGCCAGGTCGCCGACACCATGGGGATCGAGAACCTCATCTCGGTGCCCTACACCGACGGTCCGAAACTCGTCTCGGCGCTCGAGGCGCACGTCAACGAGTACGACGTCGACGTGATGACCCTCCAGCGCGCCGCCCGCATCACCGCGCCCGAACAAGACGACGGTCACGTCGAGGTCACGCTCGACAGCGGCGCCACCCTCCGGTCGCGCAGCGTCATCGTCTCGACCGGTGCTCGTTGGCGCCAGCTGGGCGTTCCCGGCGAGGACGAGCACCGCAACCGCGGCGTCCACTTCTGCCCGCACTGCGACGGCCCCTTCTACAAGGGAAAGGACATCGCCGTCGTCGGCGGCGGCAACTCGGGCGTCGAGGCGGCCATCGACCTGGCGGGCATCGTCGGCCACGTCACCGTGGTCGAGTTCACCGACGCGCTGATCGCCGACGACGTGCTCCAGCGCAAGCTGCACAGCCTGCCCAACGTCGACGTGGTGCTCGGGGCACAGACCACCGAGATCAGCGGCGACGGGTCGGCGGTCGACGGCCTCGTCTACCTCGACCGGGCGACCGGCGAGGAACGTCGGCTGGACCTGGACGGCGTGTTCGTCCAGATCGGGCTGTTGCCCAACACCGAATGGCTCGAGGGCAGCGTCGAACTGTCGGATCGCGGCGAGGTCGTGATCGACGATCGTGGGCGCACCTCGATGCCCGGCGTGTTCGCCGCCGGCGACTGCACAACGGTGCCGTACAAGCAGATCGTGATCTCGATGGGCGCCGGCTCGACCGCTGCGCTCTCGGCGTTCGATCACCTCATCCGCACACCGGAGCCGGTTCCCGCGACAATGGCCTGATGGCCGACATCACCGAGATCCAACTCCCCGGTGTGGGAGTCCGGTACGAGTTCACGAGCGCTGACGGCGACAACGTCGGCGTCGTGTGTCATCACGGCGGGCGGCGTGAAGTCGTCGTCTACACGCGCGACGACCCCGACCGCGCCGACACGGTGCTGTCGCTCGGTGCCGACGACAGCCGAACGCTCAGCGATCTCCTCGGAGCGAGCCAGGTCAGCGAGGCGATGGCGGCCATGGAGCAACGGATCGAGGGGCTTGCCCTCGACTGGATCGAGGTGACCGCGGCGTCGTCGCTGGCCGGTCGCACGCTGGCCGACGGCGAACTCCGTTCGCGGACGGGAGCATCGATCGTGGCCGTCATTCGTGGTGAGACGACCGAGCCCGCCCCCGGGCCGGACTTCGTGCTCGAGGCGAGCGACATGGCGGTCGCTGTCGGCTCGCCGGACGCGCTGGAGAAGCTCCGAATCGCGCTCCGGTCGTGACGGCCTCGGTCGTCGCCGCCGCCGGAGGCGACGTCGCCCTGGCCTTCATCGAGATCGGCGCAGTCGCGTTGGCGTTGGCGCTGCTCGCTCGCCTGGCCGGCCGACTCGGCATCACCGCGATCCCGTTGTACCTGCTGGCCGGTCTCGCGGTCGGCGACGGAGGCGTGGCCACCCTCGACGTGTCAGAGGACTTCATCTCCCTCGCCGCGCAGATCGGCGTGCTCCTGCTGTTGTTCACGCTCGGCCTCGAATACACGGGCGACGAACTCAAGACCGGACTCCGGACCGGCGCTGTTCCGGGCGTGGTCGACGCCGTGGCCAACTTCGTCCCCGGTCTCGGCCTCGGGCTGCTGCTGGGGTGGGAGCCGACCGCTGCGATCCTGTTGGGCGGGGTGACGTGGATCTCGTCGTCGGGCGTGGTCTCGAAGGTCCTCGGGGACCTGAAACGGCTGGGCAACCGCGAGACCCCGTCGGTGCTCAACCTGTTGGTGATCGAGGATCTGGCGATGGCCGTCTACCTCCCGGTCGTGGCGGCGCTCATCGCCGGGCAGGACGCTGCGGCGACCGTCCTCACGGTGACGGGTGCGCTCGTCGCGGTCGGCGTGATCCTGGTGTTGGCGCTCCGCTTCGGCGACCGCCTGAGCACCATGCTCTCGGGCGGGAGCGACGAATCGCTCCTGTTGACGGTGTTCGGGCTCACGCTGTTGGTCGGCGGGCTGGCCGAGCAGGTCCAGGTGTCGAGCGCGATCGGCGCCTTCCTCGTGGGTCTGGCGCTCGACGGCCAGGTGCGCGAGCGGGCCGAGCAACTCATCGGCCCGCTCCGCGATCTGTTCGCCGCGACCTTCTTCCTCTTCTTCTCCTTCCAGATCGAGCCGTCGACCGTCGCCGAGGCGCTATTGCCGGCGTGCGGGCTGTTGGTCGTCACGGTCGTCACCAAGCTGGTCTCCGGACATGTGTCGGCGGCCAGGAACGGGATCGGCCCCGCGGGACGGATGCGCGCGGGAACCGCGCTGATCGCTCGCGGGGAGTTCTCGATCGTGATCGCATCCCTCGGCACCGGCCTCGCTGACGGCACCGAACTGGGCGGTCTCGCTGCGGCCTATGTCCTCTTGACGGCGATCGTCGGGCCGCTCGCCGCGAAGTACTCGGATCGGTTGCCCCGATCACTGGCGGCCCGGCGCGTCCTAACGTCGCCCGCGTGACGACCACGGAACAGCGATTTCCCGAGCTCGGTTTCTATGCTCTGGCGGGCCAGCCCGACTCCTCCCGCGACCTCGTGCAGGAGGTGATCGACGGCGAAGCCATGGGTTTCGGGACCGCATTCATCTCGGAGCGCTACAAGCAGAAGGAGGCGGCGACCCTGTGCGGCGCCGCCGGCGCGGTGACCGAGACGATCCGCATCCAGACGGCGACGACGAACCACAACACCCGCCACCCCATGGTGACCGCCGGATTCGCGTCGACGATGCAGAGCCTCACCGGCGGACGATTCGTGCTCGGGATCGGACGCGGCATCGTGCCGATGCAGGACGCATTCGGCATTCCGCACATCACGACCGCACAGATGGAGGACTTCGCGGGGCTGATGCGACGACTGTTCCGGGGCGAGACGGTGTTCGGCCACGACGGGCCGGCCGGCACGTACCCGATCCTCCACCTCGACTCCGCACTCGACGAGCACCTGCCGCTCGGGCTCGTCGCCTTCGGCGAGAACACGCTCGAGTTGGCGGGGCGATGCTTCGACGAGGTGGTCCTCCACACGTACTTCACCGACGAGACAACGGCCCGGTGTGTCGAGACCGTGAAGCGTGCTGCGGAAGAGGCCGGGCGCGATCCCGCCAGCGTGACGGTCTGGTCGTGTTTCGCCACGGTCGGCGACCATCTCCCCGAGGACCGACGGTTGATGAAGACGGTCGGCCGGCTCGGCACCTACCTGCAGGGCTACGGCGACCTCCTCGTCCGTACCAACGGCTGGGACCCGGCCGTGCTGGAGCGGTTCCGCGCCGACAGCGTCGTCCAGTCGTCGCCGGCCCTCGACATGAGCGCCACGACCGGACAACTCGAACACGTGGCGACGCTGCTCCCCGACGAGTGGTTGGAACCGAGCGCGACCGGAACGCCGGCCGAGTGTGTGGCTGCAGTGCGCAACCAGCTCGCGCTGGGTTGTGACGGGGTGATCCTCCACGGCGCGTCGCCGGCCGAGTTGGCCCCGATCGTCGACGAGTACGCGAGGGAGCGCAGCGACGGCGGTCCTGGAAACGCTCGTTGACAACTCCCCGAGCGCGCCAGTTCCATCGCTGGCCGCGTCGACCGGTCCGGGTCGGTTGACGCCGCCTGATCGGTCGAGCGGGCAGTGCTGGGGACATCACCGGCGGTGGGTCCAGGGTAAGGACCCGAAGACGCAACGATCCCGGATACGCGACCATGGCGCCGGGACGACGAACTCGACCAGAGGTGCAGATCACGTGGAGACACTCAGCGAAGCCATCCAACGGTTGCGCGAGGACGGCTATGGCGCCGACTTCGTCGCCACCGAGGAGGGACGTCTGCGCTGCCCGGCATGCGGGACGACGCATGACCCCGCCGACATGTCGATCGACGAGGAGTTGCGTTTCGAGGGCGAGTCCGACCCCGCCGACATGTCGCTGCTGGTGGCGCTGAGCTGTGACTGCGGGACGAAGGGTCTCTACTCGACGCAGTTCGGACCCGAGATCGGCCCGGAGGATGCGGCCGTGGTCCGATCGCTGCCACGCTCCTGAGGTTTCGTGGTGGGCCCGACGTGGTCGTAGCGTCGGACCGTGCGCATCAGTTGGTCCACCGCCGCCCTCGTCGTGCTCGTCGGTGCCGTTGCCGCATGCGGCGGTGACGACGACTCCGGCTCGGGCTCCGCTGTCGACCTCTCGTCGGCCGACAGCACCGTCGAGATCCTGGCCGAGGACATCAGCTTCCCGGAGGACGTCTACGAGACCGAGGCCGGCGCGATCGGCTTCGTCTACGAGAACGTGGGCTCCATCCGGCACACGCTCGTGATCGAAGGCGAGTCGGGGTTCAAGCTCGACGTGGAGACCAAGGGCGATGTCGACGAGGGCATCATCGATCTCGAGCCTGGCACCTACACGTTGATCTGTGACGTCCCCGGGCATCGCCCAGCCGGCATGGTGGCCGACCTCGTCGTCAGCTAGAGGTCCGTCCGTCCAAGGTTCGGCGCGTCCACCCCTTGAGCCCGCCCGCACATGTCGATGACGGCTCCGAACGGCGCGTTGGTCAGTGCCCTCCCAGCTCGAGGTTCGGCAGCCTGTTCTGGTTGGTCGAGCGCGTGATCCAGCACGTTCTGAACGGACCAGTTCCGGTCGCTCAGTAGATCGAGCCGCCGGCCGTTTCGCAGCCCGCACCGCGCCGCAGGAAGCTCATCTCTCGATGCTCACTCGTCGGGAGTCTCGAGGCGCACGAGCAGGTCGCCGGCGTCGACACGGTCGCCCTCGCCGAAGAGCACCTCCGCCACGGTGACGTCGCCGACAGCGCAGATCTTGTGCTCCATCTTCATTGCCTCGACGATCACGAGGACGCCGCCGTCCTCGACGTGATCACCAGCGGCGACGTGCACCGACAGCACCGTTCCCGGGAGGGGGCTGGTCGGTCCACCACCGGCGTCGACGAGGTCGTGGTCGACGAACCGTGGCTCCAGCGTCCAGGTCGCCGATCCGGCAGCGCTGCGGACGTGCACCGTGTCGCCCGACGACAGCACGTCGATCCGGTGCCGGACGCCGTCGACCTCGATGATCTGTGTCGATCCGCTGCGTTCGAACAACCGGACTTCCACGACGCGGCGCTCCTCGGGAGACAGCGATCCGTCGTCGGTGGGAGCGGGCCAGGGACCGATGCGCACCTCGGCCGCATCGCGTCCATGCATGGCGTACTCGACGTGTTCGGCGGTCTCGCCGTCGGTCCAGGTCTGTCGTTGCCCGATCGTGCGCAGGTTGCGCCATCCGGACGGAGCGAATCCGGTTGTCCGGTCGGTCGTGCGCGAGCGGTACTCGTTGGCGAACACGGCGCCGAGGAGGAGCGCCACCCGGTCGTCGCCGACGGGACCCGTGCTCGTGGCGACATCGGGGTGCTCGTCGAGATAGGAGGTGGGGGTCTCGGCCGCGAGGTAGTCGCGCTCGGTCAGGATGGCGACGAGCGCGGGGACATCGGTGGCGACGCCGGCGATCCACGCCGATCGCAGCGCCCGCGCCAACCGGCGAGCGGCGTCGCCGCGCGTGGGCGCGTGGACGATGACCTTCGCCAGCAGCGAGTCGTAGTCCGTGGTGACCTCCGTACCGGTGCGAGCTCCCGTGTCGACGCGAACGCCCTCACCGATCTCGAACCGCTCCAAGGTGCCGGTCGACGGGAGCCAGCCGGCAGCTGGGTCCTCGGCCACGACCCGCACCTCGATGGCGTGGCCGTCGACCCGGACGTCGTCCTGGGTGATCGGCAACGGCTCGCCATCGGCGATGCGGAGCTGTAGTTCGACGAGGTCGAGACCGGTGAC
>JAPKDO010000194.1 GCA_028822535.1 Acidimicrobiales bacterium | reverse complement strand
CAGTCCGGTCCGCTCCAGCGCCCGCTTCGTGGCGGGGATGGGCGCGGTGAGCATGAAGATCGGGTCGTCGGCAAGCACGGTCATGTGGTGGATGCGTGCCCGTGGCGTGAGGTCGTGGTCAGCCAGCGCCTGCTCGTTGGCGATGAGCAGCGAGGCGGAGGCGTCGCTCGTCTGTGACGCGACGGCCGCCGTGACGCGACCGCCTTCGGCGAGGACGGGGAGCGACTGGATCTTCTCGAGGTTGGGCTTGCGTGGCCCTTCGTCGACCGATGCGCCGAAACACTCGACGATCTCGGCCTCGAAACGACCCTCCTCCTGGGCGCGCAGCGCGCGAGTGTGTGACTCGACCGCGAAGGCCTCCATGTCGTCGCGAGAGATGTCCCACTTCTCGGCGATGAGTTCGGCGGCGCGGAACTGGCTGACCTCCTGGTCGCCGTAGGGCTCCTGCCACCCCGACGATGTGGAGAACGGGTCGGGGAAGCCGAGCGGTTCGGCGAGCGTCATCGCGGAGGAGATCGGCACCGCGCTCATCGACTGGACGCCGCCGGCGACGACGAGGTCCATCGTTCCCGACATCACGGCCTGCGCGGCGAAGTGGACGGCCTGTTGGGCCGAGCCGCACTGGCGGTCGATGCTCACGCCCGGGACGTGTTCGGGCATGCCGGCGGCGAGTCAGCAGGTTCGGGCGATGTCGCCGGCGTGCGGGCCGACCGAGTCGGTGTTGCCGAAGACGACGTCGTCGACGGCGGCGGGGTCGATGCCGCTGCGTTCGACGACGGCCTTGATGCTGGCGGCGCCGAGGTCGGCCGGATGGACGCCGGCGAGCTGGCCGTTGGCCTTGCCCCGCCCCACCGGGGTTCGGACTGCGTCGACGATGTACGCCGGATTGTTGCTCGAGGCCATGATGGGGACTCCTGCTGGACGATCGGTACTGTCGCTCGGCGATGGAGCTGCCGACGATATCTGACACAACGTCAGGTCAGGTGTCTCAGCGTAGAGGCTGGCTTCTGGTGCTCGGCAGCCTGGCGATGGTCGCGAGCACGCTCGCCGGCAGCTTCCTGTGGACCGACGACGCGTTCCCGATGGCGCCGTTCCGGATGTTCAGCTACGGCAACTCGCCCAACTCGGTCGTGCGGACGATGCGGTTCGAGGCCGACCTCGAGAACGGCGAACACGTTCGACTCGATGCTTCGACGGTTGGGTTGCGTCGGGCCGAACTCGAAGAACAGACCAACCCCCATCGCCGTGTGCCCGACGAGAACCTCGAGGCGATCGCCGCGGTCTACAACGAGCGTCACGACCCCGACATGGTCCACCTGCAGGTCGTGGTCCGCCGGATCGACATGGTCGACGGCGTGCCCCAGTCGGGGGAGACGATCACCGTCATCGGCGACTGGGCCGACGACCGCTACACGGGCGAGCGTGTCGATGTCGACCTCGATCTCGCCGAGCCGTGGGGAGGGTACGGGTCGTGAGCGCCAGCGAACGGACCGACGGCGTCGGAGCGCCAGCGACGAGTCGTCGATGGGGTCCGGGGGCGCAGCACCCGGCGAGGGACGGGTCGTGAGCGCCAGCGAACGGACCATAGCTTCGGCGGTGCATCGGTACTGGTTTCCGGCGCTGCCGGCGGCTCGGCTCGCCGTCTTCTCGCGGATCATCCACCTCACCGTCCTGCTCACCGTCTTCCGCTTCGACCGCTGGGTCGCCGACCACGCGTTCGCCCCACGCCCGTTCTGGCAGCCCGTCGCCGTCGCCCGCTGGGTCGGGCTGCCGGCGCCGACGCCGGGGACGATGGCGCTGCTCCAGTGGGTCATCGGCGTCGCGACCGTCGTCGCCATCATCGGCGTCGGCCCGACCGTGTGGCGTCGGCTGGTGAACCTCGTCGTGGCCACCTCCTACCTGACGTGGATCGTCTGGGCGTTCTCGTTCTCGAAGGTCGACCACGACCGCCTGACGATCATCGTGGCGTTGTTCGTCCTGGTGGTCGTGCCCGGCACCGTCGCCGGCCGGGACGCTGCCGACACCGACGCCCTCGCCGGCTGGGGCCTCCGGACCGTCCAGATCGCGTTCGTCCTCGCCTACCCGTTGTCGGCGTTCACCAAGCTCCGTAAGAGCGGGATCGGTTGGATCTCGAGCGCCGTGTTCGCTCGCGCCATCGTGCGTCGCGGCAGCGAGTTCGGCGACTGGTTCGCGGACCGTCCGAGCCTGCTGCGCGCCGGACAGGCGGCGTTCATCACCTTCGAGTTCCTCGCCGTCTTCGCCCTGCGCCGTACCGGACGACTGCGCGTGATCGTCCTCGTCGGCGTCGTGCTCCTGCATCTCTTCACCTACGCAGCCGTCGGCATCCACTTCCTCCCGCACACGATCTGCATCACGGCGTTCCTCCCGCTCGAGCGGCTGCATCCGCGGTGGCGCGCGACGCGACACGTCGGCGACGACGCAGCTCCGGACGATCGCGAGCTGGTCGGCGCATGATCCGACGTCTCGCCGTGGCGCTCGTCGCGATGCTCGTCGCCGCAGGATGCTCCGGCGACGATGCAGTCGACTCCGCGACGCCCCGGATCACGGCCGAGGAAGGCGGCGAGTTGTCGTCGTTCGTGCTCGCCGCCGAATCGATCGGATCGGTCGACGGCTTCGAAGGCGTGGTCGCCCAGGAGTTGGGCGACGTGCAGGTGTTCGAGAATCCCGACCCTCGAGGGCCGTGCGGCGGATCGTCGCCGGCACCGCCGCTCGAGGACACGGCCGGCCGCAGCTTCGCCGCCGAGGGCGTGAGTGTCGTGCAGGTCGTGGCGTCCGGCGCCGACGTCGACGCCTATGTCGATGCGCAACTCGACGACATCGCCGACCCATGCGGACCGTATGACTCGACGACCAACGTCGAGACGGTCCAGACCGTGGACAGCATCGACATCGTCCCGCTCGCCGACGAGTCCGGGTTCTTCTCCACGGCGCGCATCCAGAACGCCGGCCAGACGATCTACGGCGGTTCGGCCATCATCCGGGTCGACGACGTCACATCGCTGGTCTTCGTGGTCGGCGTCGAGCCGATCGCGCTGACGTCGATGGAATCGCTCGCGCGCCTGGTCGATGCGCAACTCCGGTCAGGCTGAGCCGGCTCGCGAGATGGAGCCGTTCAGGTGAGGCCGAGCGACTCCGCGACCTTGGCTCGGTGGTGGGTGGCGTCGCCCCAGGCGCGCGACAGCGCCCACACCCGCTTGAGCCAGAGGTGGAGGTCGTACTCGACCGTGTAGCCGATGGCGCCGTGGCACTGGAGCGCGATCTCGGCGGTGAGCGTCGCGGCGTCGGATGCGAGCGCTTTCGCTGTCGACACGTCGCGGGCGGCATCCGGGTCATCGGTGTCGAGTCCGTGGGCGGCGCGGTGGACCATCGGTCGGGCGAAGGCGACGTCCTTGGCGGCGTTGGCGAGGGTTGCACGACCTCGAGGCCGTCGATACCCGTGAGTACCAACGCGTCGACGTCGGCACCGGCGGGCACGTAGGGCGTGGTCCCGACGTCGGTCGAGGCGAACACGGCTTCGCCCAGCACGGGTCCGCACACGAACGCGCTCTCGACCCACGGGTGGGGGAGCGCCGCTCGGCCGATCTCCTCGGCCACGGCGACCCGGGTCACCCAGTCGAGTTCCGGGTCCGTCGTACCCATCTCGACCAAGGTCGACCAGATCGCGGTGTCGAGGTGGCCATCCCATGCGGCGCGCACCACGGTGGGTCGCATCCGTCAGCCAGCGCCTTGCGGACCGCAGCGGCGAACTCGACGCGATCGTCTCCGAGGGAGAACCTCATCGCGTGCACCATCCGTCGCAGTGGTGGCCGGACTCATTGCACTCCGGTCGGTCACGACGCCGCATCGACTGCTTCTCGGCGAAGGTCACGGGCTTCTTCTTCGGCTGTTCCGTAGCGGGTCGGTCACTTGACACGGGGCAGCCCCAGGACTCGTTCGGCGGCGATGTTGCGCTGGATCTCGTTCGTGCCGGCATAGATGGGTCCCGACAGCGAGAACTGCCAACCCTTGCTCCATTCGTTCTCGAGCTCGGCATCAGCACCCAACAGGTCGAGGGCGACGCGGTGCAATTCGACGTCGAGCTCGGACCACCAGATCTTGTTGAGGCTCGACTCGGCGCCTGGCTCGGTGCCTTCGTCGATCCCCGTCACGGTCTGGAGGGTGAAGGCGTCGTACGCCTCGGTCCGCATCCACGCGGGGCACCATCGAAGAACACCTCGGCGACGCCTTCGTCGCCGTCGAGTCGGCCGAAGCCGCGCACGGTCACGCCGTCGATGTCGAAGGGCACCATCAGGTAGCTGAGGCCCTTGTGGCGTTCGGAGTCGGGGTCGGTCCGGAACAGCCCGAACAGGTGCGTGCAGAACGCGCCACGTGTAGTCCACGTCTTCTGGCCGTTGAGGATCCATCCGCCGTCGACCCGCTGCGCCTTCGATCGGACGGATGCGAGATCGCTGCCGGCGTTGGGTTCGGACCAGCCCTGCGACCAGAGGTCCTCGGCCGCGGCCATTCGGGGCAGCACGTGGTCCTGTTGTTCCTGGTTGCCGAAGCCGAAGACGGTCGGGGCGAGGAGGAAGATGCCGTTCTGCGTGACCCGCCGGGGGCCGCCCGCCCGGTAGTACTCCTCTTCGAAGATCAGCCACTCCCAGATCGACGCGTCGCGACCGCCGTACGCCTTGGGCCAGCTGACCACCGCCCACCGCCCACCGCCCACCGATCGGCGAAGAGCGTCCGCTCCCACTCGAGGTGGCGTGCGAACCCCTCGGCCGTGTCGCCGGACCCGAGGTCGTGCGGGGCGTTGGCCTCGAGCCACGCCCGCGCTTCGGCCCGGAAGGCCTCTTGCTCATCGGTCCAGCTCAGGTCCACGCCGCCGATTCTGACGCGGTGTCAGATTCCCCGTGAAATCTCACCACGAGAACGCGTCGGACACCGGGGATTTCTCGTGGTGATTTTCTAAGGAGGGTACGAAACCCGGTCAGCGGCGGGTGAGTTTCCAGGCCATCTCGCTCGGCCCCTGCTTGGCCCATTCGGCGCGCATGGCGTAGCGGTCCTCGGCGACGTCGGCTGGCGCGCGGAGTTCGAGGAACTCGTCGACGTCGAAGCCGGAGTCGTCGAAGAGGCGCATCCACTCCGAGATCGGGAGGTTGAACTCGATGCCGCCGGGGTCGATCTCGACCTCGCTCCAGTCGAGGCGGTGCAGTCCGAAGTAGGGGCGGTGCAGCGTCTCGTCGGCGGTGTCGCCGCTCGGCGGGTAACAGAGTTGGAGCAGCGGGTGGTTCGACAGGAAGGCCAGCCGGCCACCCGGCTTCAACAGGCGTGCGGCCTCGGGGATCCACACGTACGGGTCGCACCACAGGGCGGCGCCGTATTCGCTGATGGCGAAGTCGAACGATGCGTCGGGTTCGGGGACCGCCTCGGCCGAGCCGTGGACGAGCGTGACGGGCACGTCGTGCTCGGCGGCGAGGCGTCGAGCGGTGGCGAGTTGGCCGTCCGACACGTCGATGCCGACGACCTCGGCGCCGCGTCGCGCCATCCACGCCGAGACGTACCCCGTCCCGCACCCGAGCTCGATGGCGCGGAGACCGGACAGATCTGGCGGGATGAGCTCGATGCCCTCGTCGGGCAGCTCCCACGATCCCCACTTGGGTGTCGAGCGTGCCCACGAATCCTCGCCCGACGCGACCCACTGGTCGGCCATGTCGTTCCAGTGCTCGCGGTTGTGGGCCGCGTGGTCGGAGAGTTCGGTGGTGTCCACGGCGGGACGGTAGGCGAACGTCCTACCGTCGGGTCATGGCAGTTTCGAAGCAGTTCCGCATGGGCCGGCTCGACCACGTCCACATCCGGGTCCCCGACCGGGCCGAGGCGGCCGAGTGGTACGCCGAGCACCTCGGGTTCGAGCCGGTCGAACGGTTCGACTTCTGGGCCAAGGGGTTCGACGGTGGCCCGTTGCAGATCTCGGCCGACGGTGGTGCGACGACCCTGGCACTGTTCGAAACGAGTGAGGGGCATCCGATGGTCCGGCAGGAGACGGGCGTCGCGTTCAGCGTCGACGCCGATGCGTTCATGGACTTCGCCCGCTCGTTGCCGGGTGAGCTGCGGAGGCCCGACGGCGAAGCGCTGCAACCTGCTGACCTCGTCGACTTCGACCTGTGCTGGGCCTACGACCTCTGCGACCCGTGGGGCAACCAGTACGAACTCAACTGCTACGACTACGACCGGATCGCCCGGGAGCTCATCGAGGCCGACGGGATCACGCCGACCCGGTACTGGCCGCGCGAGGTGTTCGACACCTACGAGCGCTGACCGGCGTCACTGCCCGGTCGACAGCAGGGCGATCTCGATGAGGTTCACGCCGGCGGGTTGGTCGAGGGCGTGGACGACCTGGTCGGCGACGGCGGATGGTTCGAGTCCGGACTTCTCGAGCGCGTCCTGGTACCTGGTTCGGAGTGCGTCGTCGGACACGTCGTCGAAGATCGGGGTCTGGACGTAGCCGGGGGAGATGACGGTCACGCGGACCTGGTCGTCGGCCAACTCTTCGCGCAGGCCGTCGGAGATGACGTGCACGGCGAACTTGGTGGCGGAGTAGATGGTCATCGCCACCGAGGCGCGGCGTCGCCCCGACATCGACGAGATGTTGATCACGTCCGAGACGTCGTTGTCGCGCAACAGGGGGAGCGCGGCGTGGGTGACGTTGAGGAGGCCGAGGACGTTGACGTCGAACATCGCCTTCCAGTCGTCGGGGCCGGTGCGGTCGATGCCTCCGGGGCGGACGACGCCGGCGGCGTTGACGACGCCGTCGAGTCCGCCCAACTCGTTCTCGACGACGGCGAGGGCGTCGTCGAGCGTGTCGGCGTCGGTGACATCGGCTGGAACGGCGACCGCACGCTCACCGAGTTCGGCGGCGAGTTCGCTCAGGGCGTCCGCGGACCGAGCCATCAGCGCGACCGACCCGCCCGACGCCACGATCGCCCGTGCCGTCGCGGTGCCGATCCCGGACGATGCGCCGGTGACGAGGATCCGCTTGTTCATCGGGCGCCCGCCACGGCATCGGCGATCGGCGTGTCGCCGGCGGTGAGGTCGAGTGTCTTGCCGCCGGGCCCGTCGTGTTCGATCAATGCGGCGATGACCGCGGCGACGTCGGCCCGGGTGACCGGACCGCCGTCGGCAGACTCGGCGAGCATCACGGTGCCGACGGGGTCGTCGTCGGTGAGTCGGGTCGGACGCACGATGGTGAACGGCAGCCCGCTCGAGCGGACGGCGTCGTCGGCGCGGCCCTTGGCCACGAGGTACTTGTCGAAGACCTCGTCGCCCACGTGGGTGGGATCGGCGCCGATGGCCGACACCATCACGTAGTGGTCGACGCCGAGCTTGCGGCCGGCCTCGACGAGCTTGACCGCGCCGAGGTGGTCGACCGTGTCCTTCCGTTCGGCTCCGCTGCCCGGACCGGCGCCGGCGGCGAACACGACGGCCTTGGCCTCGCCGATGGTGGCGGCGAGTTCGTCCCCGGTGGTCTTCTCGAGGTCGACGACGACCATGGTCCCGCCCGCCTCCTCGACG
>JAPKDO010000193.1 GCA_028822535.1 Acidimicrobiales bacterium | reverse complement strand
GCGAGCACGGTCGTGAGTTCGTCGACGCGCTCGTCGACGACCGCTGCGAGCAGCTCCTCCTTCGAACCGAAGTGGCCGTAGAACATCCCAGAGGAGACGCCGGCCTCGGCCACGATCGACCGGGTCGTCAGCGCCTCGACGCCGTCGCGATCGGCGACGGCGATGGTGGCGTCGATGAGCCGCTGCTTTGCTGCAGCTCGCTGCTCGTCGCTGATCTTGGGCACAGGCTCCACTCCGGTCGACGCCGCCCGGAAGGGAAACCGAGCGCTCGCTCTTTTATCGCAGACTCGCCACCGGAACGCAAGGGCCGAGCACTGTGACATCGCTCACTCCGTCGGACGGAGGCAACTCCAGGAGCGGAGCCGCCGCACGCGTGCTCCGTCGAAAGGACCTACTCGTCGAGGTCGATGTCCGATCGATCGAGCGGGGTCGACACCACGCGGGCGCAGCCGTCGAGGTTGGCGACGATGCGCTTGAGGTAGCGGGCGAGCATCGCCTGCGGGACACCCCACGACGACGGGCGGTCGCTGCTCAGCAACTCGTTCACCCGATCGTCGTAGACCGACATCAGCGCCTCGGCCCGCTCCGTGTACGCGGCGATGGCCGGCTCGTCTCGGGCGGCGAGGACCTCGACCGCTTCGGCGAAGAGGCGGGACACCGTGCTGCGGTGTTCGTCGAAGTCGGCGCGGTCAGCGTCGTCGATGCGGACGCCTTGATCGGCGAGATCGAAGATGTTCTTGCACTGGTCGCCGACGCGTTCGAGCTTCTTCACCACCAGCAGGCTCGACAGCACGATCCCGATGTCGGTGCCGCCACGAACCGCGGCGTGCACCACCAACTCGCGCCGGACGTCCTCCTCGAGTTGGTTGACGATCCGGTCGGTGGACCGAACATCCTCACCGATGGCGCCGATCTCGTCGCCGGCCAGCAGCGCGCTCGATGCGAGGTCGAACGCATGACGACAGGCACCGAGCATCTCGGTGACCTGTCTGTCGACGGTGTCGAAGACGCCGTCGTCACCGCGGAAGAAGCTGAGAACCATGTCGAATCACCTCAGGACGATGACCCCGAGAGCCGGGATCACGATGAACACGACCACGATGTACGCGATCACGGCGGTGGCCCGCTTCGCCGCGAGTTCCCCCGTTCGCGTGGCCATGCGGATGGGAAGAGCGCGCAGTGCCGGTACAGGATAGAAGAGCAGGATCCCGGCGAGGTTGAAGAGCGTGTGCACGAGCGCGACGGTCAGCGCCTCGGGCCGGTCGGTGGCGAGCGATGCGAGCAGCGCGGTGATCGTGGTGCCGACGTTGGCGCCGAGCGTCACGGGGTAGATGTTGGCCAGCGTGACGACGCCGGACGCCGCCAGGGGGATCATCACCGAGGTCGTGATGCTGGACGACTGCACAGCGATCGTGATGACCAGCCCCAGCGCCATCGCCGTGATGCCCCCGCCCTTGCCGAGGAAGGCATTGATCGATGCCTCGACACGATCGGCGACGAGAGACCGCATGTTCTTCGTGATGAATGCCAGCGACAGGAAGATGAAGCCGAGTCCGTTGACGATCAGGAGGAAACCGAGCACGTTGCCGGACGCGCCGATCGCCTCCCAGCCGGACTCGATCCACGACGCCGGATCCTTCACGGCCTGCTTGATCGGGCTCTCGAACGTCGCGCCGCTCCCCCCCAGGAACAAGTCGGTCATCGCTTCGGCGGACTTGGACAGGAACCCGGTGAGCAGTTCGAGCGGCAACAGGATCGAGACGGCGAGCACGTTGAAGTAGTCGTGCACGGTCGCCGCGGCGAAGGCGCCCTTGAACTCGGTGCTGCGGCGGACGTGGCCGAGCGACGCGAGGGTGTTGGTCACCGTGGTCCCGATGTTGGCGCCCATGACCATGGGAACTGCAGCGTCGACGCCCAACAGACCCGTGCCGACCAGACCGACGATCGTCGCCGTCGTGACCGACGACGACTGCGCCAGCACCGTGGCCAGGATGCCCACGCAGAGCCCTGCGACCGGATTGGTCACGCTCGCGAAGAGCTCCTCCTGGAGGTCGCTGCCGAGGGACTTGATGCCCCCCTCGAGGAGCGACACGCCGATCAGGAAGAGATAGAGGAGTCCGACGACGACGATGCCGCGCGCCCACGCGGCGACGGCGGTCGAACCGCCCGGCTGCGGTTCCGTCTGGTCGGTTCGAGCCAAGACCGCGATTCTGACCGATGAACTCCCGCCGAACGCGAATCGAACGGGAATCGAAGCGGACCGGTCAGCGTCCCCGCGCTGCGCCGCGGGCGATGATGCCCTGGTACATGCCGGGGGGGAGCTTCGAGATCAGGCTGAATGCCCACGCGTCCGGGCCGATCAAGAGCCGGCGCTTGTCCTTCTCGACCGCCCGGACGATCGCTTTGGCCGCACGCTTCGGGGACGTGATGAACAGCTTCTCGAACTCGGCGATGGCCTTGGTCGAGTCCTGCCCGATGTCGCTGATGCTGTCGTCCATGCGTGCGTTCTTGGCGATGCTGGTCTTGATGCCACCGGGGTGGACCGTCGTGGCCGACACGCCGCAGTCCTCGATGTCGAGTTCGACGCGCAGCGCCTCCGTGAAGCCGCGGACTGCGAACTTGGCGGCGTTGTACGCCGACTGCGACGGGATGCCCATCAGCCCGAACACGCTCGAGATGTTCACGACGTGCCCTTCGCCGGCGGTCTTGAGATGCGGCAGGAACGCCTTGGTCCCGGAGACCACGCCATCGAAGTTGATGCCCATGAGCCAGTCGAAGTCCTCGTACGACATGCCGTCGACCGTTGCGCCGAGGGCGACGCCGGCGTTGTTCACGACGAGGTTGACCGTGCCGTGATCGGCGACCACCTGATCGGCCCAGGCGTGGACTGCGTCACGGTCGGCGACGTCCAGTCGCTGCGACGTGATCGTCGTCGCGCCGCCGGCCTTCTTCGCGAGGTCGACGGTCTCGGCCAGGCCGACCTCGTCCACGTCGGAGATCGCCAGGTCGGCGCCCTTCTTGGCGAGCAGCACCGCCAACTCGCGTCCGATTCCTGATGCTGCGCCCGTGACCGCGGCGACCCGTCCCTGCAGTTCCATGGCGCGAGTCTCGTCCGCGATGTCCGTTCTGCGCCAGATTCGTCGCAGTCGTCGCTCAGGTGACCGGATCGAGGCGCCAATCGTGCCCGGGTTCGAGTTGATACGGCTTCGACCGCGGGCGGTCGATCGTCAGCGCGAGCGCTTCTGGTCCGTAGAGGTCGTCGATCTTCGTCGCCGCCTCGTCGAGCGGATCGGCGAGCGCTCCGTCGAGGAGTGCCCCCACCATGGCGGGGAGGCTGTCGGCGTTCTCGAGCAACCAGGAGTGGCGAGCACCCTCGACCCGGATCATGGTGCCGTTGGCAGAACGTGCCGCGTCCTTGGCGAACGGATACCAGATGGCCAGATCGCGATCGCCGTGGACGACGACGACGGGGACACCGTGTTCGCCGAGCGTCCGCAACATGTCGTCGGATCCTTGATCGGTCGCGGTGGCATACAACGCCGCCGGCATCGACGGGAGCGACCGCACTCGGTCGAGCAACGACGGCGCAGCGAGACGGGCGATCGAGCCCATCTGCTTGCGGCCTCGGAACCCGCTCGACAAGGTGTCGGTCACGAGCAGACCGACACCGAGCGGGAAGAGGCCGGGGACGAACTTGGCGAGCGAGGTCATCGTGTCCCAGCCGCGCCCGATGGCGGCGTTGACGGGGATGACGGCGATGGCGCGGTCAGGATTCCGCGACGCGAGGTCGACGACGACGCGGCCCCCCATGGAGTGACCGAGGAACACGGCGCGCTCGATACCCAGATGGTCGAGCACCCGTTCGTGGAGGTCGATGTAGTTCGCCCATGACCATCCGTTACGCCCGAGTCCGTCGGTGCGACCGTGTCCGGCGCTGTCGACGGCGATGACCCGGAAACCCATCCCGGCGAGCCGTCGGAGCGTCCGGGCGTAGATCATCCCCTCGGCGATGATGCCGTGCACCATCACGAGCGGGACACCTTCCCCACAGATCGACAGGCCGACCCGATGGCCGTCGTCGAGTCGGATGGTGCGGCGCTTCAAGCGAGGGGGCTTCGACGTCGTCTCCGAAGCGATCGCGTCCATGTCTGCCCGGATTCCCATGCGATGACGGTAGTGACCTCCCGTTCGAGGCGGCGTGATGGATGATGTTGGTTAGGGCGCCTTTACTTCTGCCGGGAAGGATGCCAGGATGAACTCCGTGATCGTCTGTCACTGCGTCGTGGTCCGAGACCATGAGATCCGCACCGAGGTCCGCCTCGGCGCCGACACCGTCGAAGCGGTCGGCGCGCGTTGTGGCGCCGGGACCGTCTGCGGGGGCTGCCGCGAGGCCGTCGCCGAGACGATCATCGACGAGGTCACCCGCGGCCGCTCCCTGGCCGACGACGGTGTCGCCGCTACTGCGCGACACTGAGGGCACGCTCCTTTCCGACGCGACTCCAGGAGGCCCCGTGCAGGGCGACCCCGCCATCATCGAGCTCCTCAACGAGGTCCTCACCGCCGAGCTCACCGCCATCAACCAGTACTTCGTGCACGCCAAGATGTGCGAGAACTGGGGCTACGAGAAGCTCGCCAAGCACAACTACGACGAGTCGATCGACGAGATGAAGGACGCCGAGAAGGTGATCGAGCGGATCCTCCTGCTCGACGGTGTCCCCAACCTGCAGCGACTCGGCACGGTGCTCGTCGGCGAGACCGTCGCCGAACAGCACCGCCTCGACCTCGACCTCGAGATGGCGGCCATCGAGCGATACAACCGGGGCGTGGCGCTCGCACGGGAAAAGGGCGACAACGGCACGGGCGAGATGCTCGAGGACCTGTTGGTCGGCGAGGAGCATCATGCAGACTGGCTCGAGGGCCAGCTCACCCTGATCGAGCAGGTCGGCGAACAGAACTACCTCGCCCAGCAGATCCACGCCGGATAGACCGCGATCGATCGGGTCGAGCGCCAGCGCTGACCGATCCAGACCGGCGTAGCGAAGCAGGCGGCCGCAGGTTACGGTCCGGCGCATGCCAATCGGGACGCCGCTCCGCAGCCGCATCGACACCCGGTCCGACGACTATCTCGCCAACCTGCGCGCCATGGAAGCGCTGTGGAACGAGGTCGCCGCCGAACTCGAATCCGTACCGACGGTCGGCGGCCAGCGGTATCTCGACCGCCACCGCAAGCGCGGCAAGATGCTCGTGCGCGAACGGGTCGAGGCGCTGGTCGACCCGGACACGCCGTTCCTCGAACTGTCGCCGCTCGCCGGCTGGGGCACCCAGGACGCGGTCGGCGTCGGCATCGTGACCGGCATCGGTGTCGTCGACGGCGTCGAGTGCGCCATCTGGGGCACGGACATGACCTACAAGGGCGGGTCGTCGAACCCGACCACGTGGTTCAAGGTCGATCGTCTCCTCGACGTCGCTCGCCGCTGCCGCCTCCCGCTCATCTCCCTCAACGAGTCGGCCGGTGCCGATCTCCCCCGCCAGGCCGACCTGTTCATCAACGCCGGTGGCCAGTTCAAGTTGCTCACCCAGCTGTCGAAGGCCGGCATCCCGACGATCACCGTCGCGTTCGGCCCCAACACCGCTGGCGGCGCCTACGTCCCCGGCATGAGCGACTACACGGTCTTCGTCAAGGAGCAGGGCACGGCGTACCTCGGCGGACCGCCGCTCGTGAAGATGGCCATCGACGAGATCGTCGACGAGGAGACCTTGGGCGGCGCCGAGATGCACTCCCGGACGAGTGGCCTGTCCGACCACCTCGCCGTCGACGAGATGGACGCCATCCGCAAGGTCCGCGAGATCATCGCCCACCTCGGATGGCGCAAGCTCGGTCCGGGCGCGACCGAACCGGCCGACGAACCGTTGTACGACCCGGCCGAGCTGCTCGGCGTGGCACCGGCCGACGTCCGCATCCCCTTCGACATCCGCGAGATCCACGCCCGCCTCCTCGACGGCAGCCGCTTCGAGGAGTTCAAACCGCTCTACGGCGACAAGCTCGTGTGCGGATGGGGCTCGATCCACGGGTTCCCCGTCGGCGTTCTCGGCAACAACGGGATCCTGTTCTCCGAGGAGGCGAGCAAGGGCGCCCAGTTCGTGCAGCTGTGCAACCGCACCGACACTCCCCTGCTGTTCCTGCACAACATCACCGGCTTCATGGTCGGCACGGCGGCCGAGCAGGGCGGCATCATCCGCAACGGCGCCAAGCTGATCAACGCGGTGTCGAACTCGACGGTGCCGCACCTCAACCTCATGGTCGGAGCGTCGTACGGGGCCGGCAACTACGGGATGGCAGGCCGGGCCTACGACCCGCGCCTCGTCTTCTCGTGGCCCAACCACCGCATCGCGATCATGGGTCCGAAGCAACTCGCCGGCGTGATGGACATCGTCGCCCGCAACGCCGCCGCCGGCCGTGGAATCGAGATCGACGACGAGATGGAGGCCAAACTGCAGGCGCAGTCACAGGCCCTCGAGGACCAGATCGAGGAGGAGTCGACGGCCCTCTTCTCGACCGGACGGGTGTGGGACGACGGGATCATCCACCCCGCCGACAGCCGCACCGTGTTGGGCATGGCGCTGTCCGCCATCCACAGCAACACGATCGAGGGCGCCACCGAGTACGGCGTGTGGAGGCACTGAGATGCACCGTTTGTTGATCGCGAACCGGGGCGAGATCGCCGTCCGCATCGCCCGCACCGCCCATCGCATGGGCATCAGCACCGTCGGCATCTACTCCGACGCCGACGCCACGGCGATGCACGTCGATTCGGTCGACATCGCCGTGTCGCTCGGCGGCACCACGCCGGCGACGTCCTACCTGCGCACCGACGCCGTCCTGCAGGCCGCGCTCGACACCGGCTGCGACGCCGTGCACCCCGGCTATGGGTTCCTCGCCGAGAATGCCGAGTTCGCGCAGCAGGTCATCGATGCCGGCCTGTCGTGGGTCGGACCGACGCCCGAACAGATCCGGTTGCTGGGCGACAAGGTCGCTGCGAAGCAGGCGGCGATCGAGGCGGGCGTGCCGACCACGTCGATCATCGAGGTCGACGGAAGCAACGTGCCGGCCGACGTCCCGATGCCCGCGCTCGTCAAGGCCGCCGCCGGTGGCGGCGGACGCGGCATGCGCATCGTGCGATCGGCCGACGACCTGGCAGACGCGGTCGCCGCCGCATCGCGCGAGGCGCAGTCCGCCTTCGGCGACGGCACCGTCTTCATCGAGCCATACCTCGAACGTGGTCGCCACGTCGAGGTGCAGATCCTCGGTGATGCCCACGGCGATGTCGTGCACCTCGGCGAGCGCGAGTGCTCGATCCAACGACGCAACCAGAAGGTCGTCGAGGAGTCTCCCTCCGCGGGCATCACCGACGAGCAGCGTCGGGCGCTGTGCGAGGGAGCGCTCGCGCTCGCTCGTCACGTCGGTTACGAGAACGCCGGCACGGTCGAGTTCCTGGTCGGTGCTGATGGCACCGTGACGTTCCTGGAGGTCAACACGCGCCTCCAGGTCGAACACCCGGTGACCGAGGCGGTCACCGGTCTC
>JAPKDO010000192.1 GCA_028822535.1 Acidimicrobiales bacterium | reverse complement strand
GGGGCTCGGATCGATCCTCGGTGCGCTGGTCGGCGTCTTCACGTTCCGCTATCTCGGCACCGTGGTCTCCGGTGAACTCCGACTCGCGATCTCCGGCGCGGGTCTGCTGGTCGTGCTCTACGTGCTGCCGGGCGGATTCGGGCAGCTGATCTATTCCATCCGCGACCGGTATCTGAAGTCCGTCGCTCGGCGTCGGGGCATCCACGTCCCGAGTCTCCTCGAGGACAGCCGAGTCGAGGACGACGATGCGCCGGGGCTGCCCCAGGAGGCGAAGGTCTGATGGACACGACATTGGTCGTCGACGAACCACTGCTCGAATGTCGCGGGATCGACGTCGCCTACGGGCCGGTGCAGGTGCTCTTCGGCGTCGACCTGACCGTCGAGCGTGGAGAGATCGTCGCGCTGCTCGGCACGAACGGCGCCGGAAAGTCGACACTGCTCAAAGCGATCTCCGGACTCGTCACCCCCAAGGCCGGGACCGTCCGATTCAACGGTGACGAGGTCGGTGGTCTCCCGGCGAACAAGACGGCGGAGTTGGGAATGCTGCAGATGCCGGGCGGGCGGGGTGTCTTCCCGCAGCTGTCCGTTCAGGAGAACCTGCGCCTCTCCTGTTGGATGTTCCGTGACGATCGGGAACGGACAGCGTCCAAGGTCGACGAGATCCTCGATCTGTTTCCCCGGTTGAAGGAGCGGCTGAAGCAGACCGCGGGGGACATGTCCGGAGGTGAGCAACAGATGCTCACCCTCGGCATGGCGCTGGTCAACGATCCCGAGTTGTTGATGATCGACGAGCTGAGCCTGGGCCTGGCGCCGACGATCGTCGGCGATCTGATCAACGTCGTCCACGACATCAACGACCGCGGTGTCACCGTCATCGTGGTCGAACAGTCGATCAACGTCGCGCTGAATCTCGCCAACCGCGCCGTGTTCATGGAGAAGGGCGAGTTCCGCTTCACCGGACCCACCCGCGATCTCCTCGAGCGCCCGGACATCCTCCGGTCGGTGTTCATCGCTGGAGCATCGGCGTCCGATGCCGGCCGCACCGACGAGGTCGATGTCGTCGTCGCTGCCGAGCCCGAAGTGGCCCGCATCGCACCGCCGGCCGATTCCGAGATCGTTCTGTCGTGTAACGACGTCGTGAAGCGGTTCGGGGGGATCCGAGCGGTCGACGGGCCCACGATCGAGCTCCGCGCCGGCGAGATCCTGGGGTTGATCGGTCAGAACGGCGCCGGGAAGACCACGCTGTTCGACTGCATCTCGGGTTACCACCAGATCGACAGCGGGCGGATCGTGCTGGAGGGGTTGGACATCACCGACTGGCCGCCTCATGAACGCGCGCAGGCTCGCCTCGGCCGGTCGTTCCAGGAGGCGATGCTCTACCCGTCCTTGACCGTCGGTGAGACGATCGCGACGGCGCTCGAGCGTCACCTCGACAACAAGGACATCTTTGCCGCGATGCTCGCGGCGCCGGCCTCGTACGAGAGTGAACTCCGGGTGTGGCGCCGGGTGAACGAGCTCGTCGAGATCATGGGACTCGGCCCGTTCCGCGACAAGCTCGTGGGCGAGCTCTCGACCGGCTCTCGCAGGATCGTCGAACTCGCGTGCCTCCTCGCGCAGGAGCCGTCGGTGCTCCTGCTCGACGAGCCCTCCGGCGGCGTGGCGCAGAAGGAGACAGAGGCGCTCGGGCCGCTCTTGCTCCGCGTGCAGGAGGCGTCGAGTTGCTCGATCATGATCATCGAACACGACATGCCGTTGATGACATCGATCTGCGACCGCCTGTACTGCCTCGAGTTGGGGGCGGTCATCGCGGAGGGCACGCCTGCGGACGTTCTCGAGGATCCACGAGTCGTGGAGTCCTATCTCGGTGAGTCCGATGCAGCGATCAACCGCTCCGGGGCCGCCGCCCCGCAACAGTCCACGGCGGGGGGCACGTCAGCGGAACCTCCCGCAGACGCGCTCTCCGCCGTCGGGGCCGCACCGCTCCGCCAGAGAAGTCGTCCGCTACGGGCAGAATGAACCTGCAAGACTTCGGCGAATGGCGCGATCCGACTCGGAAGTCTTCGCCATGCTCGACAGGGGCCTACGTCGCCTAGACACCCCGTTCGAGACTGCGTCGATGGAAGATCTCGCGGCCGCATCCGAGTTGCCGAGGTCCAGCCTCTACTACCGGTTCGCGAACAAGGACCAGGTCCTCGTGTTCCTCGCCGACGGGATGATCGGTCGACTCGCTGCGGCGGTCGCGCAGGCCTACGAGGCGAGTCCGCGAGCGTTGCCGCGTGTCGCCGCGCTCGTCGAGGCCCATCTACGACACTTCGCCGACTGCCCCGGTGTGGCCCAGTTGTTACTGGTCCAGTTCGCTCGCCTCGGCGATCTGCTCGACGTGAGCCAACGGATCGAGGAGGCGTTCCACCGCCCCGTTGCGGACCTGCTTCGCGAAGCGGGCGCCGACGGTCATCCGCAGCTGGCGGACCCCGAACTCGCGAGTGAGGCGCTCTATGGCGCGCTCACCGCCGTGGCGCTGCGGCGCATCGTCCGCGACGACGAGGACGATGTCCACGACGTGAGTGCTCGCCTGATGCAGGTGTTCGGGCTCGCGGGCGCAACCGGTCGTACGGCGGCGGTGTCACGGCGCCGATGACCGGGCCACGTACGCGTCGCCTTCCAGCAGATCGAGCACGCGCCGCGGGCCGATGAAGACCGGCGTCCGGAATCGGTGCGCGACGTCGAGACGATGGAGCAGTTCATCGGCGAAGGACCACAGCGTCGACGAACCCGGAGCCGACTGATCGATCAGCATCGACGCGACCGATCGCAGCGCGAGGACGAAACCCGTCGAGTTCCACTCCGCCTCGAGCCCACCGACGATGCGGCGGGCGGCGGTCGACATCGACGATGAGCCCGGCCCCGACCCGCATGCATGGAGTAGTGCGTCCAGAGCTGGTGCGTCCCGACGTGCGAGCGCCGAGATCACGTCGACCAGCGTGCGTTGATCAGCGCCCTCGACGCGCTCGATACCGACGACGTCCTCGACCAACAGTCGGTGCTGACGGTCGAGGTGTGCGGCACCGAGGCGGATGACACGTCCGCCATGGAGCGCGTCCACCAGCGTTGCGTCGATGAAGCGACGAATGGCAGCCGCCGAGGGGGAAGACGAGCGCCGAGCCCATCGGATCCGTTCGATCCGGATGCCGTCGTCGCCGTCGGCAACGGTGGGAACCACCACGTCGAGTTCACCGAGTCGGCATCTCGTCTCGTGGACGTCGGCCAGGAAGTTCGCCGGGCGATCCACCCACCAGCGTCGCTCCCAGATCTCCCCTCCGTCCTCGTCCCATCCCCAGCGGAGGTCGCTCCACGGGCCGCTGGCGACGGGCGCAGAGCGCCAGCCGGGTCGCGGCCGTCCGTTCCGACGACGGCGCAGCGCCAGGTGGGATCCGTCGTGGGAGTTCCACACCAGACGGTCCGGAGTCGAGATCCGGTCCTGCCGCCGGTCGACGATCGGCCGCAGGGGTTCTGACATGGCGGAAGCGTAGGAGTCTTGGACGAATAATCCAATAATGCACGCCACCGAGATGGCGCTGATCGAGCGATGCTGAGGCTCGCTGTCGCGGTCGGCGCGCGGACCCGACGGGACATTCGGCGCTATTCGTCCCACGTCACATGACTGGGTATGCTGCCGTCATGCGCGTTCACGTAGACCAGGAAAAATGCCAGGGCCACAACCGATGTGTCGTCGTCGCACCGGATCTCTTCGAGGTCGACGAACTCGGTATGGCGTCCGCGATCGGTGACGGCGTCGTGCCGGCCGGGCAGGAAGAGGCCGCACGTTTGGCGGTCGACAACTGCCCCGAGTACGCCGTCACGATCACCGAGGACTGAGCGCGGCCCGACGGAGCGGTCGGCGAGTCAGGCGGAGACGCCCTCGCCGATCGTTCTCGTCCATGTCGCCATCTCTCGGGGAGCATTGACGCACAGCGCGGCGGTGACCTCCCCGTTCTCGGTGTAGGTCGCGACGAAGCTGCGTTCGTCCTCGCTGCCTTGGGCGATCGCCACGTCGGCGTCCGGGCCCGCTGCCCCGACGTACTGGAGCTTCAGGCCGAACTGGTCCGACCAGAAGTACGGCACCGGTGCGAACGGGCCCGCCTCGCCAGTCGGCGACAGGAGCGCGTTCGCCACGTGGGTGGCCTGTTCGCTGGCGTTGGTCCAATGTTCGACGCGGAGCGATCCGTACCGCGGGTGGATCCATCGCGCCACGTCGCCGACCGCGGCGATCAGGCCGTCGCCGCCGAGTGCGAGACACGACTCGTCGCAGACGACGCCGTCGTCGACCTGGAGTCCGGACCCCGCCAACCATGCGGTCGAGGGGATCACGCCGATCCCGACCACGACCGTGTCGACGGAGAGTGTGGTGCCGTCGTCGAGGCGCACATCTGCACCGGTCGACGTGGAGTCGATCGCCGTGACGCCGGTGCCGAGATGGAGGTCGACGCCGCGTTCGGCCTGGACACCTCGCACGAACGTGCCCATCGTCCGGCCGAGCGGGACGAGCGGGACCGGCTCGATGTCCACGAGCGAGACATCCAGGTCCATCTCGAGGCACGCCGAGGCCACCTCGCACCCGATGAAGCCGGCGCCGATGACGGCGACGCGCTGGGAGGCCTGTAGGCGCTCTCGCAGTCGGAGTGAGTCGTCGATGGTGCGGAGGGTGTGAACTGCGTCGATGTCCTGCGTGCCGGGAAGGTGTCGTGGGGCAGCGCCGGTGGCGATCACGAGGCGATCGAAGGACAGGTCGTCGTGGTCGTCGAGCGCCACGGTGCGCCCACCGACGTCGACCCCGGTGGCACGACAGCCGGTGATCACCTCGAGATCGAGGTCGTCGGGGACGCGGATGCGCGCTCGTTCCGGTTCGATGGCGCCGACCAGGACATGTTTCGACAGCGGGGGACGGTCGTAGGGCGGCCAATGGTCTTCGGCTCCGACGATGGTCAGGCTTCCCTCGAAGCCGTTGCGTCGCAGGGCTGCTGCGGTGCGGAGGCCGGCGAGGGAGGCGCCGACGACGACGATCGAGCGCGGCTGGTCGTTCGAGTTCACGTCCAGGAGTGTACGCATGTGGTGTCACGTGAGATGAACGGCGTAGGATGTCTCACCACCAGCAAGTCGCCCGAGACAAGGAATCGTCATTCGATGACTGACAGCATGCAAGAAACGCAATTCAGCGCTGCGGCCAACCGCGATGTGGAAGCGGACTATGGCCCGGTCACGGATTGGTCGACGGATTTCGACATCCTCGACCCGGAGTACGTCGTCCGCCCCGAGCAGCGGTGGGCCGAGCAGCGGGCGGAATGCCCGGTGGCGTTCACCGAGCGGCGGCAGCGGACCTGGTTGCCCGTGAAGTACGACGACCTGTCCGACATCGCGCACGATGTCGACCGGTTCTCGTCACGCGACATCGCGGTGGTGTCGCCCTTCGATGTCCCGATCAACGACATCTTCCCGGTGCCGCCGATCAGCTCGGACAAGCCGACCCACACCTGGGCCCGGCGCCTCCTGCTCCCGGCCTTCGGCCCGTCGGCCGTCGAGAAGATGACCCCGATCACCCGGGGCCTGTGCGAAGAGCTCATCGCGGAGCACTTCTCGGACGGACACGGTGACGTGGCCGCGGACTTCGCTCGCCACATCCCGGTTCGGATCATCGCCCAGATGCTCGGAGTCCCGTTGTCGGACGAGGAGAAGTTCACCGGTTGGGTCGTCGGCACGCTCCAGGAGGGCTTCCAGAACCTCGACGGTGCGATGGACGTGCTGGGCGAGATGACCATGTACTTCGCCGGCAAGGTCGCCGAGCGCCGCGAGATGGCATCGGAGGACCGGCCCGACGACGTGCTCACCCTCCTCATCGAGGCCGACACCGACGAGCCGATGAGCGACGAGCATCTGCTCGGCACCTGCTTCCTGCTCCTGATCGCCGGGATCGACACCACGTGGAGCGCCATCGGCTCGAGCCTGTGGCACCTGGCGACGCATCCGGAGGACCAGCAGCGTCTCCGTGACGACCCCTCGCTCATGCCGAGCGCGATCGAGGAGTTCCTGCGGGTGTACAGCCCGGTCACCATGGCCCGCTATGTCACCGAGGACACCGAGTTCAAGGGTTGCCCGATGCAAGAGGGCGACAAGATCCTCATGGCCTTCCCTGCGGGCAACCACGACCCCGACATGTTCGAGGACGCCGACCAGGTTCTCATCGACCGCAAGAAGAACCGGCACTTCGCCTTCGGCTCGGGGATCCATCGCTGCCTGGGGTCCAACCTGGCGCGGATGGAGATGCAGGTCGCAGTCGAGACCTTCCTCGAGAAGGTGCCCACCTTCGAGTTGGCCGACGAGGACGCCGTCACCTGGACCGGCGGCCAGGTCCGCGGCCCGCGCTGCGTGCCGATCAAGTTCTGATCGACGGACAAGAGAGGGCAGAAGATGAAGACCGAAGTTGCCGACCTGCTCGGCGTCGAGTACCCGATCCTGGCGTTCAGTCACTGCCGTGATGTCGTGGCCGCCGTCACCAACGCCGGCGGCTTCGGTGTGCTCGGCGCGGTGGCGCACACGCCGGAGCAACTCGAGGTCGATCTGAAATGGATCGAGGAGGAGGTCGACGGTCGTCCCTACGGCGTCGACCTGCTCCTTCCTCAGAAGTACGAGGGAGCGGACGAGGGCGGTCTCGATCGTGACTCGTTGCGGCAGCTGCTGCCGCCGGAGCACCAGGCCTTCGTCGACGACATCATGGCCCGCTACGAGGTTCCAGCCCTCGACGCCGACCAGAAGGAGGCGATGTCGCGTATCGGCGGCATGAACGTCTCCCCGAAGGGATACGAGCCGCTGCTCGACGTCGCTTTCGCGCATGACATCAAGCTGATCGCGAGCGCATTGGGCCCGCCCCCGGCCGAGCTCGTCGAGCGTGCGCATGAAGCGGATGTGGTCGTCGCTGCGTTGGCCGGCACGAAGGAACACGCGGTCCGTCACAAGGAACTGGGCGTGGACATCATCATCGCGCAGGGCACCGAAGGCGGTGGCCACACCGGCGAGGTCGCCACGATGGTGTTGGTCCCCGAGGTCGTCGACGCGGTCTCTCCGACGCCTGTGCTCGCGGCCGGCGGGATCGGCAACGGTCGTCAGGTCGCCGCATCGATCGCGCTCGGAGCAGCCGGCGTGTGGTGCGGATCGGTCTGGCTGACCACCGAAGAGGCGGAGACGTCTCCGGTCATCAAGCAGAAGTACCTCTCGGCTCGCTCGAAGGACACCATCCGGTCTCGCTCCATCACCGGCAAGCCGGCCCGGATGCTGAAGACGAAGTGGACCGAGGAGTGGGACCGGACCGATGGTCCGGGTCCGCTCGGCATGCCGCTCCAGCCGTTGTTGGTGTCCGAGGCCCAAGCTCGGATCAATCGAAGCGCGAACACGCCGGGCTCGGGAGCCGAGGACCTGGCCACGTACTTCGTCGGTCAGGTCGTCGGCCAGATGAACAGCTCGAAGAAGGCCGGCCAGGTCGTGATCGACATGGTCAACGAGTACGCCGACGTGCTGATCCGCTTCTCCGAGGAGGCTGCATCGGCGTCCTGAGGGGGCTCCCG
>JAPKDO010000191.1 GCA_028822535.1 Acidimicrobiales bacterium | reverse complement strand
ACGCCGCCGCCGAGCACAGCACCGGCGTCCTCGATCCAGTTGACCAGCGTCGCGTTCTCGCCCGAGCGGGAGGTGGCGAAGGGGTGCACGTGGATCAGGCCGTCGCCGTGGGTGTGGTTGCCGCCGTTCTGTGGTGCGACGAACTCGGGCAGGTCCGGCTGGAACGAGTCGCAGACGTAGAAACCGTACGACGAGTGCCAGTGGTCGACGTTGGCCAGAGGCGCTTCGAGTGCCTCGGCCGAACGGGTGTCGCGGGCGTAGACGACGAGCACGAGGCCCAGGACCACCACCAGGGACAGGGCGGCAGGAAAGAGGAAATTGCGCTCCCCTGCTGCTCGAGCGCGACCGCCGCCCGCTTTCGCGGCGCGTGCGACCTTCTTGTTGGACGAGGCCTTACCCATAGCGGAGCGAGGCTACTGCCCGGCCAGTACCGATCGGTAAGCGGCGAGCAGACGCTCCGCCGTCCGTTCCGGGCCGAAGGACGCGGCCCGTGCTCGGCCCGCCTCGACGAGCTCTGCTCGCCGTTCGTCGTCGGACAGCAGGTGGTGGATCTCGACGGCGAGTTGGGCGTCGTCGCCGGCGGGGAACACGACGCCCGCGCCCTCGACCACTTCGACCAGTGCCCCGGCATCGGAGGACACGACCGGCGTCCCGAGCGACATCGCCTCGAGCGCCGGGATGCCGAAACCCTCGTAGCGGGACGGGAACACCATCGCCGTCGCGCCCTCGATCAGCGCGAGGACCGACGCCGTCGGCAGGTGGCCGGTCCGGATGACGCGGCCGTCGAGCCCCAGCCGGTCGATCTCGGAGCGGACGGCGGCCTCGGCCGGGCCGATCCCGCCGGAGAGCACGAGGCGGAGATCCGGATGACGTTCGGCGAGACGTCCCATCGCGCGTACCGCACTCACCTGATCCTTGTGCGGATAGGTGATCGCCGGGACCACGAGGTAGCGCCGGTCGGTGAGACCCCAGCGCCCGCGCACGACGTCCACGTCGGCTCGCTCGGAGACGTCGGGCCGTGACCAGGGGACGACGGAGATCCGACCCGGATCCGCATCGAGGTGCTCGACGAGGGAGTCCCGGACGAAGCCGGACGGGACCGTGATGCGCGCGGCGCGCTCGACGGCATCAGGCACGGCCCGGCCGAGATACGCCACCCGAGTCGCCGGGAAACGCTGCGGGAACAACAAGGGCTGGATGTCGTGGATCGTGAGCACGCGTGGCACGTCGATCGCACCCGGCGCGGTGCCGCCGGCATCGTGCACGATGTCGATCGAGTGGCGGGCGACCATCGCGCGGAGCCACGTGTGCTCGGCGAGCACGCGCAACGGCTTGAGGCGATCGGGCAGCGGGAGGGCGTGGGTCTCGAACGCGTTCGCGAGCGCCGGGTAGGCGCTGGTGAAGCTCGTCGAGGCGAACAGGACGATCTCGAAGTTGCGGGGATCCCGGCGACGGAGTGCTTCGAGGGTCCGGACGGTCGCCTGTTCGGAGCCTCCCACGACCCCAGGGACCAACCAGCACAAGTTGACACCGACACGTCGCACGACCGTCATGACAGCACCTCCTCGTAGCCGGACACGACTTGCGCGGCTGTTCGTTCCCACGTGTACTGCGCCGCGCGTGCGAGCCCGCGCTCGACGTATCCGAGGCGGGTGTCTGGATCATCGAGCAATCGCTCCAACCCCCCAGCGATGGCCGACGGGTCCGACGGGTCGACCGCGATTCCAGCGTCTCCCGTCACGATCTCCTCGGTCGAGGTCCCCGACGACGTGACGACCGGGCAACCCAGCGCGATCGACTCGAGCACCGGCAGCCCGAACCCCTCGAAGAGGCTCGGATAGACGGACGCGGTGGCCCCGCGATAGAGGGCATCGCGCGTCGCTGCGTCGACGAAACCAGTACGGACGACCCCGTCGGGGACCCTCGCGGGGTCGATCTCGTCGCCCCAACCCTCGGGGCCGACCACGACGAGGTCGGCGTCGGACCGGCCCAACGATCGCCACGCCTCGAGCACGCCGCGCAGATTCTTCCTCGGCTCGATGGTCCCCACCATCACCACGTAGTCGCGTTCGAGACCGAACGTCGCTCGCGCTCGAGCCACGTCCTCGGGCGACGGGTCGGTGACCGAGACACCCCAGGGCACGAGCCGGAGCCGTGACGCGTCGACGCCGTTGGCCACACAGTCGTCCAGCGTTGCCTGCGAGGGGACGAACACGATCGCCGCGTCGTCGATCGTCAACCGCAACTGTCGTTCGAAGAACCGGAGGCCGTGCCTCGTGAACATCGACGGATGACGGCGAAATGCGATGTCGTGCACGGTCGCCACGATCGGGGCCGCGCTGGCGGCCACTGCGGACCCCATGACGTGGCAGAGGTCGACGGGGCCGGTGGCCCGCTCCACACGGGGGCGGCGCAGCGCGTGCCACGACTCGTACAGCGCCAGCCGCGGCAACGGCAGGTGCGCGACCGGGACACCGGGCCGCCACGGTTCGTCGGGCGGGGACGAATGGCGGGCGGCGACCCCGATCACCTCGATGTCGTCTCTGGCGTCGAGGGCCTGCGCCAGGTCGATGGTGGTCCGCGCGGTACCGCCGGGCACGGCGTGCCAACACTGCTCGACAGGAATCGCCACGCGCATCGGAGCGGATTCTCTCACGACCCCCGGGAACGGCTCGCGGACGCTGACAGCCCGCGGTCGGTGCCAGCCGTCGACACCGGGCTACACCGCCACCACCGTCGGTACACTCCGGTCCCGTGATCGCCCACCATCCATGCGAGACCAAGTCGTGAAGGTCCTGGTCACCGGCAGTGCCGGGCTCATCGGTTCCGAAGCCGTGTCGTTCTTCGACGGCATGGGATTCCGGGTCGACGGGATCGACAACAACGGACGCGCCGATTTCTTCGGCCCGCAGGGGGACACCACCTGGAATCGGCAGCGTCTCGAAGCCGAGAGCCGCGACTACACCCATCACGACCTGGACATCCGAGACACGGATGCCGTCGAGCGGGTCTTCGCCGACCGGCGCTACGACCTGGTGATCCACACCGCGGCGCAACCGAGCCACGACCTCGCAGCGAGTCGTCCGATCGACGACTTCACGACCAACGCCAACGGGACGCTCAACCTCCTCGAGGCGTGCAGGAAGCACACGCCCGACGCGGTGTTCGTCTACGTGTCGACCAACAAGGTGTACGGCGACAACCCGAACCGGCTCGAACTGATCGAGACCGAGACACGCTGGGATTACGCCGACCCGGCCTACGCCGAAGGCATCGACGAGACCATGTCGGTCGAGGGATGCCTCCATTCGTTGTTCGGTGTCTCGAAGCTGTCGGCCGATCTGGCGTGCCAGGAGTACGGCCGCTACTTCGGCATGAAGACCGGCATCTTCCGTGGTGGCTGCCTGACGGGGCCGCATCACAGCGGCGTCGAACTGCACGGCTTCCTCTCGTACCTCGTCACCACCGCGCTGCGTGAAGGCCCCTACACGATCTTCGGATACAAGGGGAAACAGGTCCGAGACCAGATCCACAGCCACGACGTGATCAACGCCTTCTGGGCGTTCGCGCAGGACCCGCGTCCGGGCGAGGTGTACAACCTGGGTGGCGGGAAGGCCAACGCGGCCAGCCTGCTCGAGTGCGTCGAGTTGAGCGCGGATCGGACCGGCAAGCGACCCGACCTCACCTACGACGAGACCAACCGCGTCGGCGACCACATCTGCTACTACACCGACATGGGCAAGTTCCGGGCGCACCATCCGGGCTGGACCCTGCAGTACTCGCTCGACGACATCGTCGACCAGATGGTCGATCTCGTCGGCCACCGGATGACCTGATCCGTCGATCGTGCGCGTCTGCCTCCTGAACCAGTTCTACGCGCCGGACGTCTCGCCCACCGCGCAACTGGCGACCTCGCTGATCGAACACCGCGCGGCGCTCGGAGACGACTGCACCGTCGTCTGCGGGTCCGGGGGGTACGCGAACGCGCGCGACTCCCGCCCGCTCTCCGCGTCGGTACGGGTCCGACGAGCATGGTCGCCGCGCCTCGGACGGAGCCGGATCGTGTCGCGGGCCACGACCTACACCACGTACTTCGTGGCAGCCCTCTGGACGATGCTCCGGATGCCGCGCCAGGACGTGATCGTGGTCATGACCACTCCCCCGTTCGTCTATCTCATCGCGCTCGCCCACAAGCTCCGGCGTCGCGACACCCGGGTGATCCTGTGGAGCATGGACGTCTACCCCGAGGTCGCCGAGCGCCTCCGAGCCGTCAGCCCGACGAGTCCGGTGTCCCGCGTTCTCCGTCGCCTCAACGCGTGGGCCCTGCCGAAGCTCGATTCGGTCGTCGTGCTCGACGGTGCGATGGCCGACCTGCTCGTCGACGCCGGGGCACCGGCCGACCGCGTCCACGTGATCCCCAACTGGGAGCGTGCGGCGCTGTACACCGACGACGACGTCGAGGTGTGGGACGGCTACCGCGAGCTCGGACTCGAGGGACGATTCGTCCTGTTGTATCTCGGGAACATCGGCCTCGGGCATCAGTTCGAGACCGTCATCGCCGCAGCGCCCCAACTCGCTGACGACGGCGTCTCGATCCTCTTCGTCGGTGGCGGCCCGCGGTGGGAGGACCTGCGAGCGCGCAGCGCCGACATCGACAACGTTCTGCTCCACGAGTACGTGGACAAGGACCGCACGCCGGGCGTCCTGCGCGGCGCTGACGCCACGCTGATCTGTCTCGACGACCAGGCGCTCGGCGTCATGAGCCCGTCGAAACTCCACGGCAGCCTCGGCATGGGCACACCGGTCGTGTACGTCGGGCCACACGGGTCGAACGTGACCGAGGCGATCGACGCGTACGACTGCGGTCAGTCGATCCGCTCCGGTGACGTGTCGGCGTTCGTCGGAGCCCTGCGGGAGTGGAGGAACGACCCCGACTCGCTCGAGGGCGCGGCACAGCGGGCCAGGACGGCCTTCGAGGAGCGCTACTGCGACACGGCGACGCTGCCGTTGTGGGACGCCCTGCTGGACAGCGCGCCTACGTTGGACCCGATCAGACCCGAGGACCAGGTATGAGTGACCCGACGCAGATGATCCCCGCCGCCGGCGGCACCCCTCCACCCCAGCCGCCCGCGGACCCGCCGACCGGCGGCTTCGGGGGACCCGGAGGGCCGGACGAACCCGACGGTTCCACCCCCGGTGGCGGAGGGATGGACCGACGCCTGATCGCGATCCTCGCCCTCCTGGGAGCGATCATCCTGTTGCTGGTCCTCTTGTTGGTCGTGATCTCGAACGACGACGGCGACGACGCGCCGACCACCACGACGTCGACCGACACGACGTCGACGAGCGCAGCGACGACCACGTCGGACGCGACGACGACGACCGAGGCCACGACCACCACCGAAGCGACCACGACGACCACGTCCGAGGCGACGACCACGACGACCGAGGCCACGACCACCACCACGGAACCGCCGACGACCGTGCCGCCCGAGGACTGCACGGGTCAGAGCGCCCCCGACGACCCCGGCCCGGTCGCCGAGGTCTTCTACGAAGCCTGGACGCTCGGCGACCGCGACTGTGCGGAGCAGGTCGCGAGCAGCGATGCCATCGACACGTTGTTCGCGGCGAACGGGAACGGTGCGCAGTGGACGTTCGAGGGATGCGGCGAGGGACCCCCTGATCCGGAGCCCACGATCGAGTGCGCCTATCGCTACGAGGGCGGCGGCGCCTTCTTCGAGATGGTCTTCAGCCCGATCGACGCCTGGTCGGTCGACTCGGTCCGCTTCGTCGTGGACTGACGAAGCCGAGGCTCAGGACCGTGAGACCAGGCCGTCGAAGTACTCGGCGGTCTTCTCGAGCCCTTCGCGTAGCTCGATGGTCGGCTTCCAGCCGAGCGCGCGCTCGGCGAGCGTGTTGTCGGGTCGACGCTGCGTGGGGTCGTCGACCGGGAGCGCCTCGTACACGATCTCGCTGGAGGAGTTCGTGACCTCGACGACCAGGTCGGCGAGTTCGCTGATCGTGAACTCACCGGGATTCCCGATGTTGCAGGGTCCGGTGATGTCGGCGTCGAGCAGCGCGAGGAAGCCCTCCACCTCGTCGTCGACGTAACAGAACGACCGGGACTGCGACCCGTCCCCGTAGATCGTGATCGGGTCGTTGCGCAGCGCCTGTACAAGGAAGTTGGAGACGACCCGGCCGTCCTCGGGACGCATGCGCGGACCGTAGGTGTTGAAGATCCGCACGATACGGACATCGAAGCCGTGATGCCGGTGGTACGCCATCGTCATCGCTTCGGCGAAACGCTTGGCCTCGTCGTAGACACCGCGGGGCCCCACCGGGTTGACGTGGCCCCAGTAGTCCTCGGTCTGCGGGTGCACCTGCGGGTCGCCGTAGACCTCGCTCGTGGAGGCCAAGAAGAAGCGGGCGGACTTCGCGCGCGCCAGCCCGAGGCCGTTGTGGGTCCCGAGGCTCCCGACCTTGAGGGTCTGGATCGGCATCTCGAGGTAGTCCTTCGGCGATGCCGGCGACGCGAAGTGCAACACGGCGTCGACATCGCCTGGCACCCAGATGTAGGTCGACACGTCGTGTTCGACGAACGTGAAGCCCGGTTCGTCGAAGAGGTGCTCGATGTTGCCGAGATCGCCGGTCACGAGGTTGTCGAGAACCACGACCTCGTCTCCACGACCGAGCAGTCGTTCGCACAGGTGGGAGCCGAGGAACCCCGCACCGCCGGTGACGACGATACGACGGGGCGTCGGCGCCATCAGTTGCGACCGACGCCGCGGAATTCGAACCCGCGACGCAGCAGCGCCGAACGGTCGAGCAGATTGCGCGCGTCGACGACCGCCGCGTGACCCATGCGCTGCTTGACCGTGTCGAGGTCGAGCCACTTGAACTCGTCCCACTCGGTGAGCACGAGCAGCACGTCGGCGCCGTCGCAGACGTCGTACGGATCGGTCGCGACCTCGATGCCCTCGCGAGGGCTCGTGGTCACGGCGGGGTCGTAGGCGCGGACCTTCGCGCCCTGGTCGATGAGGCGGCCGAGCACCTCCAACGACGGCGACTCTCGCAGATCGTCGGTCCGCGCCTTGAAGGTCAGGCCCCACGCGGCGACCCGCTTGCCGCTCATGTCGCCACCGACCAGGTCGACGGCCTTCTGGGCGGTGCGGTCGAACTGTTCGTCGTTCACCTCGATCACGCCCTTGAGGAGATCGAACTCGTACCCGCCCTCCTCGGCGATCTTGACCATGGCCCGCGTGTCCTTCGGGAAACAGGACCCGCCGTAGCCGGGGCCGGGTCGCAGGAACTCGTGACCGATCCGCTTGTCGTAGCCGATGCCCAGGACCACGTCGTTGATGTCGGCGCCGACCGCTTCACAGATGGCGGCAACGGCGTTGATGAAGCTGATCTTCGTCGCCAGGAACGAGTTGGCGGCGTACTTGATGGTCTCGGCGGAGGCCGGGTCGGTGACCACCAGCGGAGCCGTCACCCCCAGGTAGAGCGACGCGACCTTGATGGCGGCCGACTGACTGTCGGCACCGATCACGATGCGATCCGGGTTCATGAAGTCGTGGACGGCCGAGCCCTCGCGGAGGAACTCGGGGTTCGAAACCACCGAGACGTCGTCACGGTCGAGCGGGCGCTCGGCCGTG
>JAPKDO010000190.1 GCA_028822535.1 Acidimicrobiales bacterium | reverse complement strand
CCGCAGTTCGACTTTGCGGCCGAGGCCGCCTCGGTCGAAGCTGCCGCTCCCCTCGCCGCATGGCCGGAGATGGTCTTCGTCGACGGCGTCGAGCTCCGCCAGGTCGGCAAGCGTTCCAACGTGGTTCCCGGCACCTTCATGGTCGACCGTGGCACCGACCGCATCTACCTGGGCACCGACCCGACGGGCCGCGAGGTCCGGGTGTCCTGGCTCCAGGAGGCCCTGTTCGTCAACAACGGCGACGGGTCGATCGTGCGGGGCATCGGGATCCGCCGCTACGCCACCTCGGTGATGCAACAGGGCGCCCTCAAGGTCTACGCCGACGACGCGCTCGTCGAGGACGTCCACGTCGTGGACAACGCGACGACGGGCCTGTCGATCACCGGTCACGACGACGAGGTGCGCAACGTCACGGCACGCGGCAACGGCATGATCGGCATCAGCGCCAACCGCCCCACGAACCTCGTCGTCCGGGGATCCCTCCTGCAGGGCAACAACGACGAACACTTCGCCGACATCCCCAAAGCCGGCGGCTTCAAGACCTCGGGAGCGAACGGGCTGCTCCTCGAGAACAACACGGCGATCGGCAACCACGCCAACGGCCTCTGGACCGACCTGGCGAGCAACGACGTGACCGTCGTGCGGAACATCGCCTCGTTCAACGAACGGAACGCCATCGAGATCGAACTCACCGGTGACGCGATCGTCGCCGGCAACGTCGTCGCCGGCAACCAGGGCACCGGCGTCTACATCAACGAGACCAACCGGGCGAAGGTGTGGAACAACACCATGGTCGACAACAAGTGGGCGTGGCAGGTCGTGGACGGCCCTCGCACCCTGTCGGACCCTCGGGCCACCGGCGTCACCGAGAACATCGTCCTGCAGAACAACCTCGGCGCCGGGGCTCGGGGCGAGTCGCAGTCGATCACGCAGGCGAACGACTACACCCGTGAGCGGACCGGGGTGGGCATGGGTGCGTACGCATCGAACAACGCCTACTACCCCCCGGCAACCGGACAGGGTCCCGCATGGTTCGCGATCTGGGGCAACTACCCCTCGAATCCGCTCATCCCGAAGACCCTCGCCGACCTCCAGCAGGCGACCGGCTCCGAGAGCGGGAGCTTCTCGACGCCGGGTGAGAACCCGTTCCGCAACTGGAACGCCCAGGACTTCCGCCTCGCCGCCGGGAGCGAGGCGATCGGTTCGGGCGTTCCCATCCCCGCCGACGTCGCTGCGGCGCTCGGCGTCGGCGATGGCTCCATCGACCGGGGTGCACTCCTCGGCTGAACCCGGTCGGCCAGGATCGGGGCCGATGGCCCTGCGTCCCGAACCCAGACTCATCCGACTCGTCGTGCCCTCGCACGACGAGTCGCGCGTGTTGGCGCGACCCAACGGACTCTCGGGGTGGACGCTGCCCCGCTGCGGCGTCCGCGCATCGCCGGACGGGTGGACCGAAGCCCTCGTCGCCGCATGCGAGGCCGTGCTGGGGACCACGGCCGAACTCGATCGACGACTCGACGACGCCACCTGGGTCGTCCGACCGTCCGGACGGATGGCGCTGATGGGCACGGCCTGGATCGCGGCGAACGAGACCGGTCGGCTCGGCGTCGACGCGGGCGTCGTGCGGGCCTGGTTCGCATCGCTGCGCACGGGATCGGGCGAGGGTTAGGTTCCGCCCCGCATGGCCTCACCACTCGTCCCCGTGCTCGACGGGCTCTGTTTCGCCGAAGGCCCGCGTTGGCACGAGGGCCGTCTGTGGTTCTCCGACATGCACGCCCACCGGGTGGTGGCGCTCGACCCGGAATCCGGCGACGTCGAGACGGTCGTCGAGGTCCCCGGCCAGCCGTCGGGGCTGGGTTGGCGGCCCGACGGGACGATGCTCGTCGTGTCGATGACCGACCGACGACTGCTGGCCCTGGTCGACGGGACGCTCGACGTCGTGGCCGACCTCTCCGGGCTCGCCCATTCGTTCTGCAACGACATGGTCGTCGACGCCGCCGGCAATGCCTACGTCGGAAACTTCGGATTCGACCTGCACGACCCCGAGGCCGACCAGCGCACCACGAATCTGGTCCTCGTCACCCCGACCGGCGAGGCGCGTGTCGTGGCCGAGGACCTGTTCTTCCCCAACGGCACCGTCATCACGCCCGACGGGTCGACGCTCGTGGTCGGCGAATCGTTCGGCGGCGCCCTGACCGCGTTCGACATCGACCCCGATGGCGGGCTCTCGAACCGCCGCGAGTGGGCGAGGATCGCAGGAGCGGTGCCCGACGGGATCTGCCTCGACGCCGAGGGCGCGATCTGGATGGCGTCTCCGGTCAGCAACCGCGTGCTCCGGGTCGCCGAGGGCGGGGAGATCCTCGACGAGGTCCGCACCAGCGACGAACGACAACCCTTCGCCTGCATGCTCGGCGGGCCGGACCGGACGACGTTGTTCGTGTGCACGGCGATCGACAGCGACCCGGAGACGTGCCGTCGTCTGCGGTCCGGGCGCATCGAATCCGCCGACGTCGACATCCCCGGGGCCGGCCTCCCCTGAGCACGGGATCTGTCGTGGATCGGTGCACGACGTCGGACGTGAACTGACGGAATTTTCGGTCGGATACGCTCCGGAGCCGTATGGCTTCCGCACCCAAGATCATCTACACGCTCACCGACGAGGCGCCAGCGCTGGCGACCCGGTCCCTGCTGCCGATCATCCAGGCGTTCGCCGGCGCCGCCGGCGTCTCGGTCGAGACCCGGGACATCTCCCTGGCCGGCCGCATCGTCGCCGCGTTCAGCGATCGGCTGCCGACCGACCAGCAGGCCGACGATGCGTTGGCCGAGCTGGGTGCGATGACCCAGTCCCCCGACGCCAACATCATCAAGCTGCCCAACATCAGCGCCTCGGTCCCCCAGATCAAGGCCGCCGTCGCCGAACTGCAGGCTGCGGGCTACCCGATCCCCGACTATCCCGAGGACCCGGGGAACGACGACGAGCGCGACGCACGCGCGCGGTTCGACAAGGTGAAGGGCAGCGCCGTCAACCCGGTCCTGCGCGAGGGCAACTCCGACCGGCGCGCACCGGCGGCGGTGAAGGCCTACGCCCGCAAGTACCCGCATTCGATGGGCGAGTGGTCGTCGGATTCGAAGACCCACGTCGCCACCATGGGCGAGGGTGACTTCCAGTCGACCGAGAAGTCGGTGACCGTCGCGACGCCCGACGACGTGCGCATCGAGCACGTGGCTGCCGACGGCACCGTGACCGCCCTGAAGGAGTCGACGCCCCTCGAGGCCGGCGAGATCATCGACGCCGCCGTCATGAGCCGCGCTGCCCTGGTCCAGTTCCTCGATGCACAGATCGCCGATGCCAAGGCCTCCGGTGTCTTGTTCTCGGTCCACCTCAAGGCCACGATGATGAAGGTCTCGGACCCGATCATCTTCGGCCACGCTGTGCGCGCCTACTTCGCCGACCTGTTCGCCGACAACGCCGCCACGTTCGACGCGCTGGGGATCAGCCCCAACGACGGCATGGCCAGTCTCGAGTCTGCGATCGGCACGCTCCCCGAGGACGACCAGGCTGCGATCAAGGAACAGATCACCGCGGCCTACGAGACAGGCCCCTCGCTGGCGATGGTCGACTCGGACCGGGGGATCACCAACCTCCACGTCCCCTCCGACATCATCATCGACGCATCGATGCCCGCGATGATCCGGTCGTCGGGCCAGATGTGGAACGCCTCCGGCGAACAGCAGGACGCCAAGACGGTGATCCCGGATTCGAGCTACGCCGCGCTCTACGACGAGACGATCCGCTTCTGTCAGGAGCACGGTGCCTTCGACCCCACCACCATGGGCACCGTTCCCAACGTCGGACTCATGGCCAAGAAGGCCGAGGAGTACGGCAGCCACGACAAGACCTTCGAGATCGATGCCGTCGGCACGGTGCGCGTCGTCGACCAGTCGGGCACCACGCTGCTCGAACACGAGGTCGCCGAGGGCGACATCTGGCGCATGTGCCAGACCAAGGACGCGCCCGTGCGCGACTGGGTCAAGCTGGCGGTCACCCGGGCGCGAGCCACCGGTTGGCCCGCCATCTTCTGGCTCGACGAGAAACGCGCACACGACGCCCAGGTCATCGCCAAGGTCCAGGACGAACTGCCGAACCACGACACCGACGGTCTCACCATCGAGATCATGGATGTGGCAGCGGCCACCCGATACACACTCGAGCGGGCCAAGGCGGGCGAGAACACGATCTCGGTCACCGGCAACGTGCTCCGCGACTACCTCACCGACCTGTTCCCGATCCTCGAACTCGGCACGAGCGCCAAGATGCTCTCGATCGTCCCGCTGATGAAGGGCGGTGGCCTCTTCGAGACCGGCGCCGGCGGTTCGGCGCCGAAGCACGTACAGCAGTTCGAGAAGGAGAACCACCTGCGGTGGGATTCCCTCGGCGAGTTCCTCGCACTGGCGGTGTCGTTCGAACACCTCGGCGAGGTCACGGGCAACGACCGGGCCAAGGTCCTGGCCGAAACGCTCGACGCCGCGACCGAGCGATTCCTCGACGAGGGCAAGTCCCCGTCGCGCAAGGTCAACGAACTCGACAACCGCGGCAGCCACTACTACCTCGCTCGTTACTGGGCCGAGGCGTGTGTCGCCCAGGACGACGACCCTGCGCTCGCGTCGGCCATGGCGCCGCTCGCCGATGCACTGGTCGCCGGCGAGGACGCGATCACCTCCGAGTTGATCGAGGTGCAGGGCCGGTCCATGGACATCGGCGGGTACTACTGGCCCGATCCGGCGCTCGCCGACGCAGCGATGCGCCCGAGCCCGACGCTCGCCGCTGCACTCGACACCGTGGGCTGACCGCCACCCGAACATTCACCTGCCGCTGCGTGGCGGCTCCGTTACACTCAATCCGGACAATCCAGAATTCTTGGTGACATCGCGTGGGTGTGGCACTACACTCCGTGCGTTGTCATCTCCGGGGTCGGAGATGACCACCCCACCCCACCCCCGAACCACTCCCCTGACCGATCCAAGGCGGATTCACTCCATGCGACGTACCTTGTCGTTGACTGCACTCCTCGGCCTCACCACGGCGCTCCTCGCGGCGCCGGTGGCCAGCGCATCCACAACAGCCCCTGCCATCGACCCGGCAGACAACACCCCCTTCGCGGGCAGCGGCACGGCGGAGTTGCTCTCCGTCCAGGCCGACATCCCGCTCGCCGACCTCTCGGTCGCCGACCTCGGTCTCTCGCCCGTGCAGACCAACGTCGACACCTCGGCGACACCGCGCTCCACGGCGACCGCCGCCAACCTCAACGACACGCTGCTCGGCGCCATCCCGCTGACCGGCATCCTCGCCGAGGCCACCCAGTCCGCGCCGCCGGACAACGCCGAGCCCGTCGAGAACACGATCCTCGAGGTCCCGGCAGCGCCGGTCCTCGACCTGGGCGTGTCGACGTCGCGTGCATCGGCCCGCTGGCCCGGCGACGGCGTCTGCCTCGCACCGGGCGAGTCCATCGCCGACGGCTACAGCGAGACCGCCGGCGCCGACGTGCTCGCCGTCGACGGTGTCGCAACCGTCGCGACCGTCAACACGAGCGGCGGTGTGAGCTACACGCAGAACGCCATCTCGACCGCCGAGGTCCCCGGCGAGACCGGCCGTGCCCTGGTCTCGCACTCGACCACGCAGGTCGACTCGGTCACCGTGCTCGCCGGCACCCCGCTCGAGGTCACGATCGGCGTCGCCTCGACCCCGACTCTCACGGCGACCGCCACCGGCCAGCCTGGCGGCGCATCGGTCTCCTACTCCAACCCGGTCGTCACCATCGATGCCCCTGACGGTGGAGCCCTGGAGCCGCTCGAAGAGGTCGGCGGCGTGCTCGACGGCCTGATCAAGGACACCATCCTCGGCGACGTCATCGACGGTCTCGCACCGTTGCTCGACCCGCTCGCCGAAGCGGAGGCCCTCGACGTCGAGATCCTCGTCGGCGAAGAGACGATGGCCACCAACACCGCTGCCGATGGCACCGCCGCAACCGGCGCCGCCTCGGTGGTCCAGATCAACCTCACCGTTCTCGGCGTCCTCGGCGATGCACTCCTCGACGTCTCGGTCGACGTCGGCCCGATGACCGCAGCCGTCGGCGTCCCCGCCGGTGGCATCAACTGCAACCCGGACCTCCCCGAGTGCAGCGACGGCATCGACAACGACGGTGAAGGCACCATCGACATCGACGACCCGAACTGCCACACCGATGGCGACCCGGACAACCCCGACAGCTACGACCCCGACGACGACGACGAGTCGTCCGAGTGCAACGACGGTGTCGACAACGCTGATCCCGAGGACGACCTCGCCGACGCTGCGGACCCGGGCTGCCACACCGATGGCGACCCGAACAACCCCGACAGCTACGACCCCAACGGGCCGAGCGAGACCAACGAGGGACAGCCCAAGGTCGAAACCCCCGGCCCGCTCCCCCGCACCGGTGGCGACATGCCCCTGGCTGCGGCCATGGCGTTCGGCGGTCTCGGACTGGCAGCGCTCCAACTGATGCGCCGTCGGGCCACCGCCTGACCGCACGGCACCACAGGAACTGAACGAAGGCCGGGGCACTCGCCCCGGCCTTCGTCGCGTCCGACCTCATCTCGACGAAGGACTCAGCTCAGGGGCGCATAGCCCGGGACCTCGCTGTGGGGCGTGTCGAGGTAGACCTTGGCCTCGGGCGGCGCCCCGAAACGTCCGTGGCTCCAACGGATCTCGACGTGTCCCTCGACGACGCGCTCGACGTCGTCGTGTCGGTCACGCACCGTCGCCCACCAGCGGACCTGTGGTTGGCCGACGTCGTCAGCCTCGATGTCGAATCGGCGAAGCTCGTGGGCCTGCCTCCAGTCCCAGGGCGTCTCGATGCGCAGTCGCATCCGATCGTCCCGGTTGATGCCGACGACGAAGTACGGCGCCGAGCCGAGCCGCAGGAGGCGCCACAGCAGCTGCTCCTGCGCGGGACGCCCCCTGGCGGCGTCGCGCCATCGAGTCGCCGTCCGACGACTCACCGTGCGACACAGGTCCCGATAGGCCTCCTCGGCGCCCTCTGGCCAACGCCTACCCACCTCGCGTAACGCATCGCGCAGGCGGCGGCGGTCATCACGGTCGGCGTCGGCGGGGTCGGCCGGGAAGCGGCAACGCACCGCCGATGCCGCCGCCACGGCCAATCGACGGTGCTCGTCGGGCGCGACGACGCCGTACCAGTCGCGACGGTCGTGGCGGGCCGACTCGACGAGGAGATGGTCGAAGACCCGGGCCGGCGCGGCGTTGTGGAGCACCTTCGACGAGTACTTGCACGAGACGAGAAAGACGCGGTCGATTCGCAGGTCAGCGGGAATGACCTGATCGCCTGGTGGGCGCCGGCCGCCCGTCCACTCGATCCGGCGCGGTCGCTTGCCGTCGAGCGCGTCGGGGTGCGCGGCGAAGGCCACGCCGTTGTCGAACGCGGCGTCGGCCAGTGCCGCCAGCGCCGGGTCGTGCAGCCCCCGTGTCAGCTGATCCCATGCGGTGTCCTCGACGAGGAGTTCGTCGGGCCGCTGGAGCACCGCCCAGTCGACGGTGCTGTCGCCCAGGCACCCGAGCGCGGTGGCCAGTTCAGTGATCGCGGTCTTGTCGTCGGCCATCGCCGGGCTCGGTCGCCGACTCAGCCGGTGTGGAGCGCTG
>JAPKDO010000189.1 GCA_028822535.1 Acidimicrobiales bacterium | reverse complement strand
CAGGGTGAGGGTGCGCGCCTCGGGGTACGAGAGTTCGACCCCGTCGAGGGCCACGCCGTCGACGTCGGGGAACTGCGGATCGACGTCCCCGACCACCCGGGCCGGTGCGTTCGGGAGACGGGGCGGCTTCGGTCGTGCGGCTTCGGGGGGCGTCGCGTCCGGCACGGGCCGACAGTATCCACGGCGGTGCCGACGACCTCGACGGCGGTTGCATGGCGCTCGGCGCTTCGAGCGGGCACCATGGTGTCCGTGGTCGGATTGAACGTTTCGTCGCGATCGCGACGGATGGGGGGAATGCTCGCGGTCGTCGTCGCGCTCGTCGTCGCGACCGCATCGGTCGCGACCGGTGCCGGCGCGGTCTGGAACATGACGGCGGTGGGCGCCCCGCTCCCGGACACGGGGGTGGTCATCGCCGTCGTCGACACTGGTGTCGAGGGGTCGCACCCCGCCTTCGGCTCCCGGGTGCTTCCGCAGATCAACATCGTGAAGGGGTCGAACGGCGACCCCAATGGGCACGGGACCCACGTCGCAGGCACCGCCGCCGGCGGGTCGATCAACTGCGGTGACTTCACCGGCAACGCCTCGGCGGCGGTCGGGGTCGCCCCGGGAGCGAAGATCCTCCCGGTCCGTGTCCTCGACGACGACGGCTCCGGCACCGTGAGCGGGGTCGCCGAGGGCATCAAGAAGGCGGCGGACGCCGGCGCCGACGTCATCAACCTGTCGCTCGGCACCGACCTCAACGGCCTCACCGGCGCCAGCGGGGCGCTCGTCGACGCCATCGAGTACGCGTGGGACAAGGGTTCGATCCCCGTCCTCGCTGCCGGGAACGGCGGCCTCGTCGGCGGGCTCTTCGGTTCGGGATACGGCAACATCAACGCCGTCGTGGTCACCGCAGTCACCCGCCAGGGCGGTGTCGCGAGCTACGCCACCGACGTGGGCTCGGCCAAGTGGGGCATCGCAGCCCCCGGCGGCGCCGGGAACGGCAAGGCCGCCGACGACATCGTGTCGGCGTACTCGGGCAATGCCTGTGGGCTGCTGGCGGGCACGTCGATGGCTGCCCCGCACGTCTCCGGTGCGCTGGCGATCCTGCGAGCGCGGGGCCTCTCCCCGCAGCAGGCTGTCGAACGCGTCCTGTCGACGGCGAAGCGCACGAGTCCGTCGCGGACCTATGGCAGCGGGATCCTCGACCTCGGCGCCGCCGTGTCCGGCATCCCCCGGAAGGGCGCGGGCAGCACCACCACGACCACGACCGCCGCCCCGTCGGTTCCGGCGCCCACCGTGACCACGGTTCCGTCGACGACGTCCCCGCCGTCGTCGACCACGTCGTCGGCGCCGTCGACCACGACGTCCCCGACCACGGCACCCGCCACGACTGCCGCCCCCACCACGGCGCCCCCGACGACCGAACCGTCGGGCTCGACGACGTCGTCGCCGCCCACCTCCGAGGTCGCTGCAGCCGACGTGTCGCTGGACGTCGACGACGGCGGGCGGGTCTCGGGAGGGCTCGCGGCGGCAGCAGGCCTCGCCTGTGCCGCCATGTGGTTGGTGCTCGGGCGGTCCGCTGCCCGCCTCCGAGACTGAGCGGGTCTAGCCGAACGCCTTCTTGTCGAGCTCGCGGACCATGCCGGCGAGCGACTTGAGCATCTTGTGGTTGATCGTCGGGACCTCGTCGAGCAGCGCCGAGAACTCGCGCGGGCCGATGACCAGCACCTCGAGCGGGCCGTCGGCGACGACGGTCGCAGTGCGGGGCCCCCGGTCGAGCAGGCCGAGCTGACCGATCACCGCGCCGGGACCGAGCTCGGCCACCTTGCGATTGTTGCGGCGCACGATCGCCTTGCCGCCGGTGATCACGAATGCCTCGCGAGAGGTCTCGTCCTGCGTCGTGAGCTGGTGCCCGTCGGGAAGGCTCGCGACGTCGGTCGCCTTCGCGATCGTGGCCAACTCCTTCTTGGAGCACGCTGAGAACAGCGGGACCTGGGCGAGGTGGACAGAAGCGTTCGTTCGAGCCATGGCAGAAGTGTACGAAAGGGTCACGATGCGCGCCCGAGAAAGTTCTGGACGTGCCGACAAGACCCGGACCGGTGTCGTGTGCTCGACGAAAACTGATGGGTACGGCGGCGAAACAGCCGGGAAACCTTGGCTCCGTACCGTTCGGTTCCGATGGACGACATCACCATGGTCCGGTGGCCCGGCGAGCGCCGGGAACGGGAGGAGTTGGCCCGGCTCGGCCGGGCCCGTCTGCTCCTCGTGGACGATGCGACGGCGCCCCCGATCGCTGCGGACCCCCTCGAGGACTGGGTGCGCGTGTCCGACGCCGACCTCGATGTGCGGGCCCGTCTCGAGGGACTGCGGCTCCGGCTCGAACAGACCCTCGAGCTGGTGCCCGAACTCGACGCCGACGGAGTCCTCCGCTTCGGTGAGCGGTGGGCGCCGCTTCCCCCCGTCGAGGCCCGTCTGACCAGTGCACTCGTGAGCCGGTTCGGCGCCGTGGTCAGTCGCGACGACCTGGCGGCTGCCGGATGGCCCGACGGTGCGCCCGGGCGCAACGCGCTCGACGTCCACGTGCTCCGGCTCCGCCGTCGCCTGCGACCGGTCCGTCTCGCGATCCGAACCGTCCGCTCCCGCGGCTACCTCCTCGAGCCCTCCGCGGTCTCCGCATGAACGAACAGGTCGGCTGAGGACAGCGACGACGGAGCCGGCCGAGCCCGAAACACGCGCGACACAGAGCGTTGTCGGCGCCGTCACAGGCAGCGAACAGAGGTGCAACGGGCGGTGTTTACCGTCAGTTCCGAGTCAGAAGTGCGTCATCCCCGCACGCCTGAACCCACCCCCCAGAGCAAGTCCCCAAAGCAGTACCCGTCACCCCATCCCCGAGAAAGGGAGCAAGCACGTGAAGCGCAAGTTGCTCATCGGAGCGGGCATCGCAGGAGCAGCAACGTTGCTCCTCGCGAACCCCGCCGCCGCCCAGGAGGCCGAAGCGATCGTGGATCCCAACGCCGCGACGCAGGTCGTCCTGGACAACATCTTCATCTTCTTCTGTGGCGTCCTGGTCTTCTTCATGCAGGCCGGTTTCGCCCTCGTCGAGGCCGGCCTCACCCGGGCCAAGAACGTCTCGAACATCATGATGAAGAACCTCATGGACATGTCGGCCGGCGTGCTGGCGTTCGCCCTCGTCGGGTACGGCATCGGCTTCGGCGGTGACGAGCTGCTCGGCGGCTGGTTCGGCTTCGGCTTCGGCATCGAGGGTGTCGACAACATCGACGCCACCGAAGGCCTGTTCCCGGTCACGTTCTTCTTCTTCCAGGCAGCGTTCGCCGCGGCGGCCGCCACCATCGTCTCGGGCGCCATGGCCGAGCGGACGAAGTTCAAGAGCTACTTCATCTACAGCTTCGTCCTGACGGCGCTGATCTACCCGATCGTCCTGCGTTGGACCTGGGGCGGCGGCTGGCTCGCACAGCTCGACATCCCGTTCTCGGACTTCGCCGGCTCGACCATCGTGCACGCCACGGGCGGCTGGGCCGCTCTCGCCGGCGCAATGGTCGTCGGACCCCGCATCGGCAAGTACGGCAAGGACGGCAAGGCCCGGGCGATCCCCGGTCACAACGTCCCCTTCGTCGTGCTCGGCGCCATCATCCTCTTCATCGGCTGGTTCGGCTTCAACCCCGGGTCGGAGCTCGCCGCCGACAACTGGATCGCCTGGCTCGCCGCCAAGACGCTGCTCGCCGCATGCGCCGGCGCCGTCGTCGCCATGGCCGTCAACTGGATCATGGACGGCAAGCCCGACGTCACGATGGCGGCCAACGGCCTCCTCGCCGGCCTCGTGGCGATCACCGCCCCGGTCGGCACCATCGAGACGTGGGCCGCGGTCGTCATCGGCGGTGTCGGCGGCCTCATCGTCGTGCTGTCGGTGAAGCTGATCGACCGGTCCGGCATCGACGACCCGGTCGGCGCCATCTCGGTCCACGGTGTCGTCGGCACCTGGGGCACGCTCTCGATCGCCTTCTTCGCCAAGTACGACGATGCGTTCCTCGGTCGGGACGACGCCGGACTGTTCTACGGCGGCGGCATCGACCAGCTCTCGACCCAGGCCCTGATGGTCGGCGTGCACTTCGTGTTCGTCTTCGGTGCGGCATACGCGCTCTTCACCGCCATCAAGCTCACGGTCGGCCTCCGGGTCACCGAGGAAGAGGAGATCGCCGGCCTCGACATCGAGGAGCACGGCCACCTGGGCTACGCCCTCGACTCGGGCGGTTCGTCCTCCGGCTCGTCCACCTCGACCGGCAGCACCCTGTCGGTCTGACACCGCTACTCGATTGAAGGAGAACGAACGTGTTGCATCTCGTCACCGCGGTGATCAAGCCGCACAAGCTCGACGACGTGAAGGAGGCGCTCAAGGGCGTCGGCGTCCAGGGGCTCACCGTGTCCGAAGTGAAAGGGTTCGGTCGCCAAGGCGGCCACACCGAGACCTACCGAGGAGCGGAGTACACAATCGACTTCGTCCCGAAGGTGAAGGTCGAGGTGGTGGTCGGTACCGACGAAGCCGAGAAGGTCGCGGCGGCCATCAGCACCGCCGCCCAGACCGGCAAGATCGGTGACGGCAAGATCTGGATGACCGCGGTCGACCGCCTCACCCGTATCCGTACGGGCGAGATGGGCGCCGACGCCGTCTGACCCCGGGGCCCCGCCCCCACAACTGAAAATTCCTGCGAGAAAGCCCCGGTAACCGGGGCTTTCTCGTGGGGAGAATCACGTAGGAACGCACTGTCGGCGCCGAGCGCTACGGTCGACCCTCGTACTTCCCCCTCCATCCCGAACCGGGAGGACAGGAAGTGCAGAAGCTCGACCGACGCTTGGCGCCGACGTTCGCGTCCCAGCTGGCGCTCATCACCCGACGGCAGGTGCTCGCTGCCGGCGGGTCCTCCTCCGCCGTCGACCGGAGGGTCGCGTCCGGACGCTGGGAGGTGGCCGAACGAGCGGTGTACGCACTCACGGGCGTGCCCTGGACGTGGCGGCGGAACCTCGCTGCCGTGGTCCTGAGCGTGTCCCGAGCCGCAGCCTCGCATCGGGCCGCAGCGTCCCTTCTCGGCGCCCACTGGGACGATCGGGCGTCACCTCCGATCGAGCTGTGCGTCCCGGACCGTTCCAGCCCGGCCCGGTCCTTTCACCGCACGCGCGACCGGTCGCCCGGCATCCCGATCGTCGTCCATGAGAACCTCGATCTCGGTCGTGTTCCGCACCGTCTCGTCGACGGCATCCCGACCACGGCGCCGCTCCGCCTGGCCGTCGACCTCGGGTCCGTCGTGCCGTTCGAGCAGTACCGGCGGGCGATGGCCCAGCTGCGGCGAGATCACGGCATCGACTGGCCGGACCTCGAGCGCGTCTACCGCCAGCATTCAGCCCAGGGACGCAACGGTTGCGGCTCGCTCCGCGAGCTCCTCGACAGGCACTTCTCGACCGAGGGCGCGCCGGACGAGGTGATCGAGGGCCGATGCGCTGATCTCCTCGTCGCTGCGGGCCTCCCCGAGCCGGTCCATCAGCACGAGGTCCGTCGCCCGGACGGCACGATCGCCCGGTTCGACCTGGCGTATCCCGAGCTACGGATCGCGATCGAGACCGACGGGAGCATTCACGGGGAAGAAGAGGTGCGACAGCGGGACAATCGCCGCCGGAACGACGCGCAACTCCTCGGGTGGCGGGTCTTCCACTTCACGTGGGAGGACGTCGTCTTCCATCCGGAACGAGTCGTCGCCACCGTGAGAGCGGCACGGGCCTCGACTGCCGCTTGAGGATCTGCCCACGAGAAGTCCCCGGCATCCGGGGAAGAGTCGTGGGGATTTGCTGGAGAGGTGGGCATAAGGGGGCGGGGGAGGTGGGTACGCGACGGGGAGTGCGACGCCACCCCTTGCAGCTACTCGCCCAGATCGGCCCCGACACCGACGCGGTCGAGGAGGCCGTGCCCGATGGGTTGAAGGCCGCGGACTGGATCCAGGCGGGCGTCGTCATCGCTGCGGCGGTCGTCGTCGCCTTGGTGGTGTCCAGGCTGATCAACCGGTCGCTCGACCGCCGCGCGCCCGGGACGGCCACGCTCGTCGGCCGCCTCGCGGCGCTCGTCGTCACCACCGTCGGCTTCGTCTACGCCTTGTCCAACATCGGCGTCGAGGTCGGGCTGTTCGTCGGCGCGCTGGGCGTCGGCGGTATCGCCCTGGCCTTCGCGTTCCAGGACATCCTCGAGAACTTCATCGCCGGGGTGATCCTGCAGGTGAAGCGGCCGTTCCATCGCGGCGCCTACGTCGAGATCGGTGAGTCACAGCACTTCGGCGTGGTCCAGGAGGTCGACTCACGTTCGGTGATCATCGACACGTTCGGTGGCGACCGCATCGTCCTGCCGGCGGCCGAGGTGCTCAAGAACGCCATCGTCAACTGGACCGCCCGTGGCCGTCACCGCCTCGCCGTCCCCGTCGGGGTCCACTACCGGACCACCCCGTCGGATGCCATCGCGGCGATCGAGCCGCGGCTCGACGCGATCGACGAGGTGCTCGCCGACCCACCGCCGCGCGTGCTGTTGTCGTCGCTCGACGACTCGGCCGTGACGCTGACCGTCTACGTGTGGCACCACGCGTTCGCCGATGTCTTCTTCGTCCAGCACCGGGTCATCGAGGAGGCGAAGGCCGCGCTCGACGAGGCCGGTATCGAGATCCCGTTCCCGCAACGCGTGCTGTCGTTCGCCTCCGACGACGGGGCGAACGTCGTGTCGGTCGCCGAACGTCACCACCGGTAGGCAGGCGAACCGGTAGGCAGTCGACGGGTCGGGTTCAGCCCTTGGCCTGGTCGGCGACGGCCTTGGCGGCCGCCGCGATCTCGGCCGGGTCGGCGAGATAGCGCTCGTCGATCGGCTTCACCTCCGCCGGACGGAAGTCGTCGCCGAGTTCGTAGACGAGGGGCTGACCGGTCGGGATGTTGAGGCCGGTGATGTCGTCGTCGCTGATGCCATCGAGGTGCTTCACCAGCGCCCGCAACGAGTTGCCGTGGGCAGCGACGAGGACGGTCTTGTCGGCGGCGAGGTCGGGGACGACGGCGTCGAACCAGTAGGGGAGCATGCGGTCGACCACGTCGGCGAGGCACTCGGACTCGGGCAACAGTTCGGGCGGGACGGACGCGTAGCGAGGGTCGTCGTTCGGGTTCGACGCGTTGTCGGCGGCGATCGGCGGCGGCGGGGTGTCGTAGCTGCGCCGCCACACCAGCACCTGTTCCTCGCCGAACTCGGCGGTCGTCTCGGCCTTGTTCTTGCCGGTGAGGTCGCCGTAGTGGCGCTCGTTCAACCGCCAGTGACGGTGCACGGGGATCCACGACCGGTTGCACGCGGCGAGCGACAGTTCGGCGGTGCGGATGGCGCGGGTCTGCAACGACGTGTGGACGACGTCGGGCAGCACGCCCTTGTCGGCGAGCAACACACCACCGGCGCGGGCTTCCTCTTCGCCCTGTTCGGTGAGGCCGGCGTCGTACCAGCCGGTGAACAGGTTCTCGAGGTTCCACACCGATTGGCCGTGGCGGAGGAGGACGAGCGTGTGGGTCACGGCGGACGACGGTAGTGCGCGTTCCGGGCGTCCTCCGCTACCCGTGGGCAACGCTGCCCGGCCCGTCGTACGATGCGTCAAGGAGGGATGATGTCGGACGTGGACGCGAACACTGGGACGAGCAC